>CAJXIT010000193.1 GCA_913054055.1 uncultured Thalassolituus sp. | reverse complement strand
GCGAACTTGAAAATGAGTGATGGCGCTATTGTAGTCATTGCTGGTGTCAGTGGAATCGGTAAAGGTTGACCCGTTTGTGCTGAACCACAAGCTATCCCCGGTGCCGTCTGTGGGATTGTAATTATAGCTTAGGCCGCTGCTTGCTGGGCTACTGCCATCCGTGAACGAAATTGGACCGGAGCCAGCACCGTTTAAATCTTTTACAAATAATTCGTTACTACTATCAATGGCAATAGTGATGATGGTAGAGGCATTATCTGTGCTGATATTGCCTTTGTTTGTGCCAGTTACGGTATGCTTAATAATAGAGTTTGGAATGGCCTTGGCTAAACTGGTTCCGTTTATGTCATCAGACTCCACATTAACCGTTGAGCTAATGTCGATATCTGTATTGCCCGCACAGTGGTAAAAGTATGAGTCAGGTGTGATATCTGTGCTTCTGGCTGTACCACCTCCTTCTCTTGTAAACAGTTGAAATACCGCGCCGCCAGTATGCTCTTGCATACGGTATTCTATGCTGTGATAGCCTTGCGCAAGTCTTAATTCATTTTGCCCTTGAGGTGAACCGTTTGTTCCGTGTAAACCATAGAAGGTGGATGCAATAGCGCCATCCAGCCAAAACTCTATGGCGTCGTCGCCATCAACACCAAATGTGTAATCGTCGGTTGAAGGTGCATAGATATACCCTTCAAAAACCGTCAGAAAATACTCATCATTTGGGTCGCTGACTGCATCGTTAAATGGATTGGCAGTGCCATTAATGTTGGCCAAGATGGTTTTTCCGTCTTGCTGCTGAATATTTTTGTTGTCATCAACAAAGGTTTGCATGTCCGCGGCGTTGGTAATGGTGGGATAGGTGCCGCTGCCTGCATAGCCTGTGGTATCAAAAAACTGCGCCCATATGCCAGCTTGAGGGAGGCAACTGGGCGTAACCGCTGGCAGAGCACCCGCATTAATAACATTGATGTTAAAGGTGTTAATGTCATTGCTTGGCGTAACATCGTAACCACTGGTAATGGCTTCTACGGCAATACTGTTTGTACCTGTGGACGTTGTCGCTCCGGGCATAAGCGTGATATCAACATAAGATGATTCATCGCGGCGAGTAATGGATGCAAAATAGCTGCATGAGACGATATTCGTATTTTGAGTACATGCTCCCCAGTCAGTCCCATTAGAGGCTTGCAAAACGAATCCCGTAGGTAAGGTTAATTCTATTAAGCTGGGAGAAGGACTGTCATATCCTTGTGTCGCATTGCCAGTGTTTCGAATTCTAACCTCTACCGTTTGTGGGACATTAATTTCCCATGTGGAAGTGGCGTTCGAATCTAAGTCCGTATCTTGGTTTCTTACTCTTAAATCTGTGTCGCAAGTATCATGGCTGCCATATTGAATGGTGTGACGAATTACCGGGCAGGCTTCACTGCGAATAGTGATGCCATGGGTGGTGGCATCTTGTTCCCAAGTGCCTGTACTGCCATTGTAAAATTGAATCGTTAAGCCACCATCGTTACCACCTTCTGCACCAATGATTTCCAGTTTATGTTCACCGGCTGAAAGGGTTGTGATACCTGAAAGCACATCGGGATTGCTCCAGCTATTGCTCCACCACAGGTCTTCTAACCAGCGTTCGTCTAATGCAACGCCATCCACATATAAACCACCGCCTAGACCATAATCAGCACCATAGCGAACACCCCAAGTACCGGAGGATGGGACCGTGAATAATGCAGTGGAGTAGGCGATAAAATCGATACTAGCCCCTCCTGAATTTTGAGTGGCGTTACGAATCCCGGAATAAGTATCTGGGTGGCTGCAACCATAGTTGTTATTGCTGTCATCTTGCGAATCAAATAATGCTTTGGCCTCGGCATAACTATCAGGGTCGTTGATTTGGTCATTGTTATAACGGGTATGGAATTTAATCTTGTCATCCACATAAGCGGTGGTGGGCGGGTTGCCACTGTCGGCAGTGCTGACATTTGGGTTGCCATAATAGACATACAAGGTATTACTGCTGTTTGCTGATAGCGTTGCAAAGGTGACCCAGACTTCTGCGACTTGAGTGGTGGCATTCCAGCTACTGATAGAGAAGCTCATTGGGGTGACATCGTCACTGGCAAAAATTCTTAAATCGGCCCCATTTGAACTCCAATTATAATCTGGGTGTAAGGTCCCTCCGGCCGTGCCAGTTAAGGTTAATTTTACGGAATAATTTGAGGTGGAGAGTCCACTGGACTCATTAACCGTAATGGCGGTTCTGAATGGCCAATCACACGCCTGCCTAGCTTGTACTTGGCTCGCGATAATGAAGCTAAAAAAGATAAAGAAGTATCGATAAAACACGTGCATCCCTACGAGTGCTTGTTGCTACAGCTAGAAATTATTTTTAGAGGGTTAGTGTACCGAAAAAACAGATAATAAGCAGGGACTAATGAAAAATTATGAGGCTTGAACACTAAAACAGAGGGACTTGCTGTTAGTAAGTATAAACTTATGGCATTAAATAGGCTGCATAAAGTGGCTTTAATCGATTAATGGAATTCTCAAGGTAGTGGGGGAAATGCTTGGCATAGTTGTCCAGCAGTACAATGGCATTGGGACACGCATCACTGTTGATCTGGCTTTTAAGGCGCTTTACTAAGGCGCTGTTGATCACTTCAAGGTTTTCATAGCGGCGCAAAATATCACTTAATAATTCGGTGGAAGATCCAGATTCAGACTTAAAGTGTTGCGCTAATAAAAAGTTACCACAGGCGCGCCAAAGTGTTTCTTCAGCAGAGGCTAGAGGTAAATGAAAACGTGCCATAGGCAATAAAAATTCTGTATGGGGGCAACCGCAGCTAGCAATCACTAAGCCTAATAATGAGCTAACGGCTTCTTGTACAGAGGAATCTTGCTCAATGGTGCGCTGTTTAGACTCTACCCTTAAATGAATACGGTCATAGCTCACAAGGTGATCCACTTCTTTTACAATAAGCGATAGTTGAGAGGCCGCTGGGCAGTACTTAGGGCCACTGCCTTGATAGGGACAATGGCTGCATTGCTGAAAATGAAGCTCGCACCAAGGCTCTGCCACGTCAACTTCACGATCTAATTGATAGCGCTCGCCATCAAACTGAAAGCTATAGGTTAAGACCCGCTCGTCTGGAAGCGTAAACTTGTATAAAAGGTCTGATTGCATGTAAAGCTTGCCTATCACTGGATATATTCAGTATAGGCAATATTTCTTAAAGTTAAGCTTTATCCATTAACGGCAACGTTATAACTATGCACATGCCTCCAGCGTCTCGGTTATAAGCTTTGATGGTCCCTTGATGCAAGTCGATGGCGCGCTTGGTAATGGCTAGGCCTAAACCAAACCCACCACTTTCTCGAGACCGAGAGGGATCTAGGCGATAAAATGGTTTGAATATTTCCCCAAGTTTATCATCAGGGATGCCAGGACCTTCGTCACAACAATGGATTTCAATGTCGCCATCTTGATGTTTAACGTCAATGGAAATGGGATCGTTCCCTTCATGATATTGCTGAGCATTTTTAAATACATTTTCAAATGCGCTGCGCAATAATTGTTGATTGGCTAATATTATTGGGTGACTGTGCACATGGTTGCTGAGCGTCAACGGTGTTGCTGCTTGCGCATAATTTAAATCGTCACAGACGGATTCCACTAAGCTAACCACATCAATACTGTCACTTAAGCCAAGATGTGGGTCCAGTTCATATGCCGGTAGGTTAAGTAAGGTATTAATTATTTCATCAATTTGTTCGCATTCTTTTTCTATGCGTTGAATATCGGGTTGGTCGTCTTGAATGTCTAAGCGTTTTTTGGCCAGCTCAAGAGCAAGTTGTAATCTTGCAACTGGGCTGCGCAGTTCATGGCTGATGTCTTGTATCAAGTGCTTATGGCTTGAGATGGTTCTCTCTAGTTTTTCAGCCATGGAATCAAAATCTCGAGCTAACAAAGACACTTCTTTGAATCGTCCAGTGACATAAGGTGTGACTCGAGTGGATAAATCTCCCGCGGCCAACTTTGTGCTGGCATTACGTAAAGCCAGTATAGGTTGGCTGATATGACGAGCTAATAAATAACTGATCATGCCACTGATCAAAATGGCTACCAATAGAATAAAACCGATGTTGTCTTTAAACATGGATTTAAATTGTGAAGGCTTATGGTGAGCTTTTAAGAGTATTTTAACCCGTTCACCACTTGGTAGGATTAAATTACGCCCCACAAATATTCGATCATAGCGTTTGTTATGAATAAAGGGTTTTGAACTTGATAATGACTTTGCAATTTTTTTCAGTGGCCGTGGCAACCGGCGATCTAGTATTTCCTGTGTTTTATAAAGAACAAATATTTTGCGAGTATGTCTTTTATCCTGTTGTTTGAACCAGTCTTTTACTTCAGGAAATGATTTGCTTAACAGCATAACGACTAATTTGTCATTGAGCTCAATGGGCGGTAATTCGGGTTCGTGGTCATGATTGTATCGATCCGCCATAAAGATAATTGGCATAGATACCACCACTAAAATTAAAGTGGCCCAAATGCTGATCAAAATACGGCTGGTTAAACTAAAGCGGCTTAAAAAATTCATAATTGTGTGCTACTCAGGTTTTAGTAAGTAGCCGGTGCCACGTTGGTTAATAATTATGTCAGGCTCAGCCCCTGCTTCCACCAGTTTTTTTCTAAGGTTGCTCACATGCACATCCACACTGCGATCATACATAGTGAGTTTTCTGCCTAAGGCGGATTCGCATAAGGATTCTTTGGAAACAATATTTCCTACCTGTTGTTGCAATGCTTCTAGGGTCTTAAATTCAGCCCCTGTTAGTTTTAATAGGTTATCTTGAAATCGTGCCTCCATGCGTGCGCTTTCAATCTTGATTGAGCTGTGATTATTGTCATCTGATTTTTCATGATGACTTTGACTGCGTCTTAAGATGGCTTTGATACGAGCTAATAGTTCTCTAGGGTTACAAGGCTTAGGTACATAGTCATCAGCCCCTAACTCTAAACCAAGTATGCGATCCACATCGTCTCCCTTTGCAGTGAGCATAAGCACTGGGGTTTCAACATCGGTTTTTCTTAGCTCTTTTAATACTTCGGTTCCTGTCATACCAGGCAGCATAATATCAAGGATGATTAGGTCATAAGCTTGATCAGAAGCTTGCTTTAAACCGTCTGGCCCTGTGAAAACGGCATCGCATCGAAAGCTTTCAGCCTCAAGGTATTCTTTGAGCAGTTCGGATAGGGCTTGGTCGTCATCGACTAATAAGATTTTATTCATGGCTTAATTGTCTATTGTCACTAATAAAGATCAAGCAGGAGCATTCGACTTTACGTTACTTTACCTTGCCTTTACTAGTCTTTTCTATTGCTTAGCTTTATTTCACCTTGCCTTAGATATACTAAGAACACATTATCAATGTAACCCCCAATCTTATCTTTGGAGATAAATATGCGTAAATCAATTATCAATCTAGTGGCGGCTTCAGCGCTCACATTTACTGTAGCAGCAACGGCAGTGGCGTGTGGCGGCCCAGGTAAAATGTTGAAAAAGCTGGATTTAACCTCGGCTCAACAGGAACAAGTTCAGACGCTTCATGACAGCAAGCAACAGCAGAAAAAGTTAATGAAAGAAAAGCGCAAAGCGCTAAAACAAAAACGCTCACTGCTTGCTGATAATTACTCTGAAAACATGGCCAATGAGATTGCTGAAGAAGCGGGCGAACTGGCTAAGTCAGCCACATTATTGCGCATTCAATACCAGCAAGACATGCTTGCCATTTTAAATGACGAGCAGAAAGAGAAATTTAAGAAAATCATGGAAAGAAAAGCAAAAAAAGGCGGTCATGGCCATGGTCGTCATTTTGACAAGGACGAATAATCCATAGTATGAATAAGAGTGTGGTTAGGTGGTTTAACTTACCCTCCACGCTCTTTGACTGTGACTTCCTCTCCCGCTGCATGGGTTTGCAGCCAGCCTCGTACTCGTCGAGAAATCATATTGTGTTTTGAGCCGTGTATGGTGGAGATTGAAGGCAACCGTATTTGCATGTATTTAGTTTTCTGCTTACGTGTGACCGTATTTTTTCTCGCCAATACCTCTCGCTTCATATCTTCTGATCGGCTTGTATGTAAATCTAAGACCGGAATGCTCAACTCTGAAAGGGTTTCATTTAATTGATATTGCGGATACCGGTTGGATTTAGCATCGATTAATATTAACGAATAGCCAACGAGTTCTGGGTTCTCTTCAAAGCGTGATCGTAATGTTTCTACAGCCCAGTTTGCACTTAAGCCATGGGCAATGATCACCAAATTAAACTGCCCTAACGTATTAAGTTGTCTTAGGCCACCTTCAACCCGTTCAAGCATGGTCTGTAAAAACACTTCATCTGCTGAGGGTGCCTCTTGCGATTCTGTGGCTGTTTCTAATGAATCGGGCAAAGTAAAAGCTTCAAAGTTTTCAGCGGCTTCATCAAGAGCATCTGCATTGCCTTCCGGGTCAAAGTTTTCATCGTCAAGCTGAGGGGCTACCTCATTAGTTTCTTCATTCTCTGCAAGCGCATCCATTTCTGTGGGCAGTTCAATGGCTGCTTCGTTTTCCGAGGTTAAAGGTTCTGAAGCTTTTTCATCCATGGGAGAGGGTAATTTTGTCTCAGGGATAGTTGGTAAAGG
>CAJXIT010000192.1 GCA_913054055.1 uncultured Thalassolituus sp. | reverse complement strand
CATCAGGCACCTAAAAGTGAAATATGAAAACAGAAATTGTGATTAAGGATTTATGATGGGGTTTTATAGATACATGCTCATGTTGGTATGGGGCTTAATGTTGGCACACAATGGGGTTGCACTTGAGACCCCTGAGCCAATGAAAGATGAAGCATACAAGCTTGAGTTTAATATTAATGTGGTTGGTGCCGAGGCAGCCGCAAAAAACTTATCAATGGCCATGTTGAAGGTCAGTGAGTCTGTTAATCAGGCACTGCAATCTGATAAGTTGAATGCACAAGAAAGACAGGCGTTGTTAGATGCATTGAGTTCATTTCAAACCATTAAAAATAAATTCAAATTAAATCTGTCTGACGCAAGGGCCCCTATTAATGAAATTATGGCGGATACCCGGTTAGAATTGAACAAGGCAGCCTTGGATTTAAATAATTCGGTGATTGATCCTGTGGTGAATAAATTTGAGATGATGTTTTATATATTATTAGGCTTTGTGGTATTTTTAGTATTGCTGATTCTTGTGTTTATCAAATTTTATATTTTGGCGAGCATCAATCGTGTGTCCAGTGCTGCTGATAATCTTGGGCGGGTTTTAGATGAGTTACCTCAAACCATGAAGGCGGTGGCCGATGACTCAAACAGACAGCCTAGGTTTAAGCGTAACCTGATGGCAATAAAAGATAATACTGAATATCGATAGTATTTAGAACGAGCCAGTTGCTTCATTATCAAGCTGACCCACAATAATTGCAGGCCAGCTTGTATTGAATGTCGTTACTTATGTCAGGTGCATGGGCTACTTATTCATGCCGCACCAATAGGTTTTTAACGGCCAAACCATGTATTAAACCAATTTACTAAGCGTTTGAAGAAGCTTCTAACGGGTTGATTTGGTTTTTCAAGTACGATGATCACGTTAGACTGAATAGATGCCTTACCATCGCTTACCACTAAATCAAATTGTACAGGCTTGTGTTTTGAAATGTGGGTTTTCAATTTACCTGTTAGTTGACCTAATGAATTTAACGTTAAACCCTTTGGTAGGTTTTCAGAAGTTAAGGTTAATTCATCATGATCAGAATCCATCACGTATTGTGATAAGTCGGTGTTAATGCTTTCGCGCTTATGTTCAATACGAATATTGGGAATGGCTTGAATAAATTCAGGGGCTGAATTACCCATGTTAAGCGCTACCACAATTGGGTCGTGATCAGATGAACGATAAGCATCTGGAGCGGCATAGGTGTCCACAGAACTATATGGCTGGCCATTTTCTTCGGTTAGATAATCCATTGTGGAGTCTTCTACCGAGTTGATGTGCCAAGCGTCAACGCTTAATACATTGTCAGTTAAAGCTGGTGTTGATAGGGCGTGATCTAAGCTGCCAAGAAAGCCACTGAATGAGTACGAGAAAGGTTTTTCTTCAGTGGCTTTATCTGTGTATTTTAGGTTTTCGAAACCATTTTCATAAAAAACGTGCATTGGGTCTTCTTGGCTGTAGGCATTTAGGTCACCTAAGATCATGACTTTATCGGTTTCTATGCCAGTAGGGTGGGTGGCTAAAAACTCGGTCAGTGCTTGCGCCGCGTGAGTTCTAGATTGGTTACAATTACCTTGGCCGTCTAACCCTTCGTCTATCTCATCACATGCTGAACCTTTTGATTTAAGGTGGTTTACAGATAGTGTGAAAGTATCCCCTTCAAACGCGAAAGATTGAATCAATGAAGGACGGTTTTTAGTATCAACAAATAATGCGTCACCATTTTCATTCAGTGGTGAGTTGCTGCTATCTAAAATCACCGTGTTACCAATGGCTTGTATTTTTTGGCTTCGGTATAACAAGCCCACACTGATTTCGTCGGTGCCAATGGCGGCTACACCTGGGTTAACAAATGTGTATTCGTTGCCTTCGGATTGCATCACATTTAATGCCGCCACCAATGATTGAATGGCGCTGTTTTCATCAAAGCCATCGTTTTCAATTTCCATTAATGCAATCACATCAGCATTCATAATGGTTAATGCCGATACAATTTTATCGGTTTGCATTAATAAGGCGTCGTAGCTTGGAGCGCCGCGGGATGTTGGGAAGCCTTCACCTTGGCCGTTACCATTAAAATAGTTAAGCACGTTCATTCCCACAATCACTAAATTGGCATCTTGTGCGATGACGGGTTCAGCAGTACGAGGGGCGGTTGGGTCAATCACAATATTTGATGGGATAACCGTGTAGTTGTTTCTCCAGCCGTGCATGACACCGGTCAAAGTCGGAACGTGATAACCAATGCGCATTGGGTTGCTGGCGCTATAGCCTGATTCATCAGGGAAAGGGATAAAGCTTGGGTAAGCAGCAGATACACCATCATCCACTAATAAAACATCTAACGGGCGGGTTTGTGCTGCTGCCATTGCCGCATCGGATAAGGGGGCTGCGATTTCAGTGGGTTGAAAATGCAGTTTAGATGACACAACAAATTGTCCGTAGTTACCAAAACCGTAACCCGTGCCAAATAAGTCACTTACGATTAGGTTTTGATTATTTTCAACTAACATGCCTTCAACCGATTCTAATTCGGTTAAATTAGAAACCGGTAGGTTAACGTTGATCGCGGTTGGCAATGCTTGGTTCACAGCACAAACCGATAGTTCGCTGACGCTTTTTAGTTGTGTTGCATTATTGTATTCAGTGGCGGTGGCCATTAAGCGAACTTTATCGCCCACACTGACCGCACTTTTATAATCGTAAACAAAAATACCTTCCGAAGTATTTGGATTAGCATCGGCATCGCTGTCTTCTTCTTGAATCCAGTAGCCACTGTATTGATAGCTATTGTCGCCGTTTGCTAAGGGGCCTCCTTGCAAGTCGGCGGTAATAATACCTTCAACTACTACGGTGTTTCCGTACAAAGGGGTGGCATCATTTTGTAAATCAATAATGTCTCCTTGCACTTGGTGAACAAAGGCAAAGCCGTTCACCGATGTATCACCACATTCACCTAGGGTAGGTTCTTCAACAGGGTCAGAGTCGCAAGTGTTGTCTAGCCCTGGGGTTGGGGCGGTTTGAATATAGCCATCTGTGTTGCGTGTGATTAATTCGCCGCATCTTTGGTTGGAGTGATTGTCTTTATCCCCTGCGCCACCTTCGTTAACCTGGGGTTGGCTTGGGTTTAATAGTTCAAGTAATGCTGCGTCATCGTTGTCATTGGTGTCATAAACCAAGGCATCAACCAGGCCAGTTTGTGTGATGCTTGAGCCGCTTGGGAATTCAGTGGCGTCTGCTTGGTAAAGGGCCACGGCATCTGCGCCATTTTGTACTAGATTACTGTTAGGGCTAACATCTAAATCGCAATTTGCCACTGTGGTGGCATCCCCACATAATACAAAATACCCTTGGGCGTTTGTTACCTGACCATCAAGGTCAAAGGCTTGGTAGCTTAAATCGTTACTGCCGTTAAATAAAACCAAGCTATAACCGTCTAGGGGGGTATTGCCGTTACCACCATCAAATAGTTCAATGAATTCAGCGGTATCGGTGCTTGGGTTATCAGCATCCACCTCGTTAATAACGGGTAAGGCCTGAGTGATGCTGCTGCCAAATAAGGCAGCAAGCAATAAGGTTTTACGCATAGCAAACTCCATTTATATAAAAATGTGATAGGGGAAAACAGCGATACGAATTAGATATGGTGAAGGCTACAGTTGTGGGACGTTTTTTTTACATATTTGTAGATGAAATATTTCAGTGCTAAGCAATGAAATGTCACATGTTTATTTTTAGTAGATAAGTATGAATTTTAGATTTTTATGGGGGTGTTTAATGATGGTTAAACGGTATTGATAGCTGAGTTTTCTCCCATAAAGTGGGAGCTTAAGTAAATCAAAGGCCCCATAATCTCAGAGCATAGGGGTGAGTTGTATAACCTTTAAAAGGTGGAGCCTAAACAGCTTCACCTTTTTATATTTATTGAAATATAACCCTTAGAGGATTACATCAAACTAAACAGTCCAAGGGGGTGATGAGTGCGAGCTATAGTAATCATTAATAATGCACAAAATAGGGCTAATGAAAAATACAGTCTTTGCTGCATAACATGGACAGCGCGCATGGTTTTAATGCCGAATAAAATGTAGCCCACTAAAAAGACCATTTTGCTGGTTAGCCAGTTTTGTTCAATTGGGAACAATGACGTGGCAAACATCAACAAAATACCGGTAAGCAGTAATAGGGTATCGATTATATGAGGGCTGACTTTTGCCCATTTTTGAGACTGCCAGTTTAATCCCATGATTTTTGACCCCCCTCGGGCAACAAAAAAAGGAATGCTGATGGCAACCAGCAAAAGGTGACTGTTTTTTAATAAAGGGTATGCGCTCGATAAGTCCATAATCAGCCTATGTAATAAATCAAAAGATGGTGTTGACACTCTGGATTTTCTATACTTAAATGATAATCATTATCATCTAGTAATGGAAAGCTCAATGATCCAAGCAAATATGCTACAGGATATCCTAAATCAATGGGAAAGTTACACACTAGAAGCGGATGCCTTTTACCATCGGCATGAGCTAAAGCAAGCCAGTAAGGGGTTTTGTCGAACAGTGGACCTCTTAGAGCCCTGGTTAGATAAGGAGCATAAAGAGATACAACGGGTTATGAGGTTGTTTGTGCTGTCTTGCCATAATGCGGCCCATGTTTTGGCCAAGCAGGGTAAGCACAAAGAAGCGGAATACTATTACAGTCACGCTCACTTTAGATTGTTAAGTATGTTGGGGCAGAATAATAAACGCAGTCGCTTACTAGATGGTGTATTACTTGAGTTGAAGTGCACGTTTAAACAACTTAAGCGTTATTTATTGATTAAGCATAAATACGAATTGGCGGCCAATGTTCATGAGGAAAGTGTGCGGGTTATTCGCCAGCAATTTAGTGATTATGCTGAAGATATGTTCAGAGCTTAATGCCGACGATTTGATGGTTTAACAAGTATTAAAAAGAAAGTAGGCACCTGTAAAAGGTGCCTTTAGCGTTCACCAGCCGTATGTCGCTTACTGGTAGTGAGTTTTATTTTTGTCCTTAAACAGGATGATGTTTGTTTAGCCGCCTGCTAATAGCCTATTGCCCCCATTTGTAATTGGTCTTCTTCAAACTGTACATGGTATTGCAGGTTATATTTGTCTGCTTGAGCCATGAGTTCGTCGCTATTAAGTTTGCTGAATCTTTGTGTCAGTAACGCGTGATGTATTAAGGAAATTTCCCGTTCGGATAAATCCCGTGCTTCCTGTGCATTAAAAATTTGGTTTCGTATGAGTTCTTGGCGCCATGCTGCTGTGTCATTTTCGGCGATCATGATCTCTTGAACAATCGTAGTTACCATTGGATTTATGTTGTTCATATGGCCTCCATAGGCGGTTGCGTCAGGCTAATGTAGAAGGTCGGTTTTTAAACAGCCAGCAGTTTTTTGTTTTGATGAATGATTCGTCTAAAAAATACTCAGCTTGGAGGATTAAGTAATTAACATAAAACTTGGCACGTTCGTGTTTGTGTGTGGCAAATGGAGGGGTAATCCGCTATGGTTACGCCGTTTTTTTTCGATACTGCAATAGCGGTCTATTGCTTTCACTGGGACTTCTTGGTCATATAAGTGGCCTTCGCCCGCGAAGAAATAACAACAATAAAAGAGACGACACAATGAAATCAATTCTTACTCTAGTAGCGGCTGCACTGTTAAGTGCAAACGTTTTTGCAGTTGAAGTAGGTGGTGTGCAACTACCTGAGAGCCTTAAAACGGATGCTCAACCATTGGCTTTAAATGGTACTGGTGTGCGTAGTAAGTTCTTTATGGATATTTATGCTGCAGGTCTTTACCTATCTGAAACCTCTAGCGAAGCCCCAAGCATTATCTCTCAAGATAAGCCAATGGCGCTGCGTTTACACATTACTTCAGGTTTGTTAACAGCTGAGAAAATGGAAACAGCGACTCGTGAAGGCTTTGAAAAGTCTACCGGTGGTAACGTTGCTCCTATTCAAGGCACAATCGATGAGTTCATTGATACATTCAGAGATGGCATTGTTGAAAATGATATTTTTGACTTTGTTTACACGCCAGCAGCGGGTGTAAATGTATTTAAAAATGGCGAGCTTAAAAAGACGGTTAAAGGCTTGGACTTTAAACAAGCTTTATTCGGAATCTGGTTATCTGATGATGCCGTTTCTGATGATCTTAAAGAAGGTCTACTAGGTAGCATCTAATTTCTATTTGAAGTTAGATAAGAAAAAATAGGCAGATTATCTGCCTATTTTTTTGCCTGCTGTTTTTGCAGGTTTTTACCAAGCAGTAATGATTATCGGCTAAGAATGCTACCGTTTAGCTCTAAGCTGGTGGTATCTGGGACGCTTGAAGGTTCATTATATTGTGTGAATGCACAAAACTCTCCCATCTCGCAATAGACGCCATCGTAATCAATATCTGAACTAGCTTGAATGGTTTGGCCTTGAATTAAAGGTGGAATGTTTGCTTGCCAAGCATCTTGTTCAATCACGGTTCGCAAACCTGAACTGTGTACAGAAGAATTTTCAAAGTTTAGATATAAGTGCTGAGAAAACTCAGGCACGTGTGCTTGGGTTTGCGGGTAAATATTAATGGAAAACGCCATTTGGTTATTTAAATAAATATGTGCAGTTTGCTGCTGGGTGAAAGCCTCC
>CAJXIT010000191.1 GCA_913054055.1 uncultured Thalassolituus sp. | reverse complement strand
TTTTTTAATGCGGCCAATGCATGCAGCAAGACACTGGAGTCTAAGCCACCTGACAACCCCACAATCAATCGTGAAGGTGCATACTGACAAAGGATGTTGGTAATGGCATCTAAAAGTGAATGGGACACTTTAGTTTTGACCTATGGCTCGAAATTTTTCGTAACGTTTTTTAAGCAGCTCATCCATGTCTATTTGAAGCAGTTGACCCAACTGATTCACTAACACATGTTTTAACATGGCCGCGGCTTCCGCTTCATTACGATGGGCGCCCCCCGCTGGCTCAATGATTAAGTGATCAATGAGTCCTAAATCCAATAAACGCGGCGCGGTAATGCCCATTGCTTCAGCAGCGTCTTGTGCATACTCGGCACTCTTCCATAAAATAGACGCGCAACCTTCAGGGCTGATCACGGAATAGGTACTGTATTGCAGCATCATTAATTGATCACACACACCGATGGCCAATGCGCCACCACTGCCCCCTTCTCCAATCACAGTGGAAATAATTGGGGTTTTTAAACGGCTCATAAGGGCAAGATTTTCTGCAATGGCCACACTTTGGCCACGCTCTTCGGCATCAATGCCAGGGTAGGCACCGGGAGTATCAATAAACGTAATAATCGGTAATTTAAAGCGTTCGGCCATTTTCATTAAGCGAGCCGCTTTGCGATACCCTTCGGGCCGTGGCATTGCAAAATTTCTGGCCACTTTTTCTTTTACATCTCGGCCCTTTTCTTGCCCGATCACCATGACACTTATGCCGTTCAAACGAGCTAATCCGCCAACGATGGCAGCGTCATCGGCATAAAGGCGATCCCCATGCAGCTCTTGAAAGTCATCAAAAATTTTAGCGATGTAATCTAAAGCATGAGGGCGTAAAGGATGACGCGCAAGTTGCGCGCTTTGCCACGGGGTTAAACGGGAGAATAGGCGTTCGGTAACAAAGTTTAATTCTTCTTCTAAACCCTGAATTTCAGAATTGATATTCATGTTATCCATACTTTTATCCAGCTGCTTTAAGTCTTCAATACGTGCTTGAAGATCGGCAATGGGCTGTTCAAAGTCTAGATAATTTGGGTTCATGTATTCTCTTATACTTTCTTTATATGCTTGTTTTGCTATTTACTTTTCAACTTAGAGGTCAATTTTTTAGCCGTACATGCAGGTAACGTTGTCATCACCTAAAGCTTCTTTTAAGCGATACAGTAAGTCATCGTTTGGTTCCACCTTGTATTCGTCACCAAACTTAATCTGAGCAGAAGCGGATTCACCCTCATATTTTAATAATACGGGTGCACCATCTGTATTAAACGGCGCTAATTTTTCGCCTAAAGTTTTAATAAACTTAGGAGTAGCGTCTTCGTGTTTTAATTCGATACTGATGCCTGAACAGAACATGCTGCGCGCTTCTGTGATGTTCCATAGCTGATTCACATTGGCACCTAAAGCATCATTATAGCTGTCGTGTTTCACTTCAACCTCTAATACCACAAGGTGATCCACTAACATTTTATCTCTGTACTTATCATAGGTTTCACTGAACATGCGCACTTCTAAACGACCACTGCGATCATCTATGGTGAGTATGGCCATATTGCCACCGCGTTTGGTTTTCATTACCCGCTGCGCAACAATGATCCCCGCTACTTTTTGTGTGCTTTTACTGGCTTGAATATTCGACAACTTGGTTTTTGCCATGTTGCGAACTTCTTTTTCGTATTCATCAAACGGATGGCCGGTAACAAATAACCCTAGCGTGTCTTTTTCACCGGTGAGTTTTTGTTTTGGCGTCCAGTCTCTGACCTTGCCCACATAATCATCGTACGGATTAAGGTTTTCTTCCTCTTCCACCTCACCAAACATATCAAACATGCCGGCGGCTTCATTTTTGGCATTTTGATCCGCTGACTTAAGCGCATCTTCAATACAAGCAAACAGTAGAGAGCGGTTCGGTTCACCAGATGAGTTTTTCGGGCCAATGTTATCAAACGCACCACAGCGCACTAAGGCCTCCATGACCCGTTTATTTAGTTTTCCTTTTTCTACCGATTTTGCAAAATGGAAAATATCACTGAATTGACCCACTTCATTTCGAGCATTAATGATGGCTTCAATCGGGCCTTCACCAACACCTTTCACCGCACCTAAACCGTAAACAATGGCCCCTGCCTCATTCACGGTAAAACCAAATTCAGACTGGTTCACATCCGGTAATACCAGTTCCAATTCCATTTCGCGGCACTCTTCAATGAAGATCACAATTTTATCTGTGTTCTGCATATCCGAAGTTAATACCGCCGCCATAAATGGCGCTGGGTAATGGGTTTTCAACCAAAGGGTTTGATACGACACCACCGCATAAGCCGCGGAGTGAGATTTGTTAAAACCATAACCGGCAAATTTTTCTACCAAGTCGAAAATGGCCATGGCCAAATCGCCGTCCACATTAATAGACTCAGCACCTTCACGGAAGGTTTGCCTTTGCTTGGCCATTTCTTCTGGTTTTTTCTTACCCATGGCTCGACGCAACATATCCGCGCCACCAAGCGTATAGTTAGCCAAAACCTGTGCAATCTGCATGACCTGTTCTTGGTATACGATTACGCCATAAGTAGGCTCTAGAATTTCTTTTAAACTTTCGTGCTGATAATCTTTGTGAGGGTAAGCCACTTCGGCTCGGCCGTGTTTACGGTTGATGAAGTCATCTACCATGCCTGACTCAAGTGGACCCGGTCGGAACAGGGCCACCAGTGCAATCATTTCTTCAATGTTGTCTGGCTCTAATCGCTTGATCAGGTCTTTCATACCGCGAGATTCCAGCTGGAATACCGCGGTGGTTTTACATTCTTTTAATAACTTATATGAAGCGGCGTCATCTAGCGGCACTTCTTCAATCAAGATGGGTTCAAGATTGTCTTTTGCGCGGGTTTTATTGATGGTTTTTAATGCCCAATCAATAATGGTTAGGGTACGCAGACCCAAGAAGTCAAACTTTACCAAGCCTGCACTTTCTACATCGTTTTTATCAAACTGAGTAACAAGACCGCTACCATCTTCATCACATAATGTTGGTGAGAAGTCTGTATGTTTTGTAGGGGCGAATACCACACCACCGGCGTGTTTACCGGTTTGTCGAGTAATGCCTTCTAGCTTAAGGGCCATATCCCAAATTTCTTGAGCGTCTTCATCACCTTCTAAAAATTCAGTAATGCCAGGCTCTTGCTCGATGGCCACTTTTAATTTCATGCCTGGATCGGCAGGAATTAATTTTGAAAGTTTGTCTGCAAGGCCGTAGCTTTTGCCTTGTACTCGGGCCACATCTCGCACCACCGCTTTTGCCGCCATGGTGCCGTAGGTTACAATTTGCGATACGGCATCACGACCATAGTGATCGGCCACGTAGTTGATCACCATTTCTCGCTTGTCCATGCAAAAGTCGATATCGAAATCGGGCATGGATACACGTTCTGGGTTTAAGAATCGCTCGAACAGTAAGTCATATTCTAGTGGATCAATGTCGGTGATTTTTTGTGCGTAAGCCACTAACGAACCAGCACCGGAACCACGACCTGGGCCAACCGGCACATCGTTGTCTTTACCCCATTGGATGAAGTCCATTACGATTAGGAAATAACCGGGGAAACCCATTTGAATGATAATGTCCAATTCAAACTCTAAGCGGTCCACGTATTCTTTATGACGCTCGTCATAATCCGGTTGGCTTTTATCTAAAATAAACTCTAAGCGTTCTTCCAAACCTTCGTAAGAGATTTTTCGAAAGAAATCATTTTCGGTTAAGCCATCAGGAATGGGGAATTCAGGTAAAAAGTATTTGCCTAATAACACCTGCACGCTACAGCGCTGTGCAATTTCAACCGTGTTGCTAATGGCAGAAGGAATGTCTTTAAATAGCTCTACCATTTCTTGTTGCGTTTTAAAGTATTGCTGCTCACTGTAGCGACGTTCACGCCTTGGATCATCCAGTGTTGACCCTTCACCAATACATACCCGCGCTTCATGGGCATAAAAGTCGTCTTGCTCAATAAAACGAACATCATTGGTGGCTACCACAGGCACTTGTTTTTTATCCGCCAGCTTTAGGGTTTGCGCCACTAACAATTCGTCACCTTTGCGATCAGTGCGCTGCAGTTCTAAATAGAATCGATTTGGGAATACGGAAAGCCAAAAGTCCAAGCAGGCTTCCGCTTCGACATCATTACCTTTTAAAATTTGCTCACCAATGTCCCCTGTTTGAAAACCTGAAAGGGCAATCAATCCTTCGCTTTTTTCTGTAAACCATTCTTTTTTGATTTGGGCTTTTTCGTGGTGCTGGTTCTCGGTAAAACCAGAGCTCACTAATTCGGTGAGGTTGCGGTAACCTTTATCGTCTTGCGCGTAAAAGGTCATGCGATAAGGATTTTCAGGTTCATCTTCCCGTTCGATGTATAGGTCAGCTGCAAGGATGGGTTTGATACCGGCACCCAAACACGCATTATAGAATTTCACTAACGCGAACATATTGCTTTGATCAGTAATGGCCAATGCAATCTGCTGATCAGCGCCAGCGTGTTTGATCAGATCTTTGATTCGCACGATGCCATCAAGCAGCGAGAACTCGGTATGAATCTTTAAATGTACAAACTGATCGGGCATTGTCTACCTGCTGAAAAAACAAGGGTGTAAATGGCTATCACACCTAACGAGCACTCCCCTGTAATAATGGCCTGTATTCATGGTGGCACTCAGGGGATAAACGAAGGACATTGTAACCAAGATACGGCACTTATACAGGTTATTTACGCCTAAATTTAGGCTCAGATAAGTGCCGAGATGAGATTGATGCTACTGCGCTGCTTGTATTTGAACCAAAAGCTGTTTGATTCGCTTAGCGTTCACACCAAGGTCACTCTTGCCTTGACGACTCATGCTGCGCACATCCACGACTGTTAGCGGCTTACCACCCTCTGAGGCTGGAGCCTGTTGAATACGCACAACGATGTCATCTTTAAAACCAAATAACATGCTGGTATCCACCGCTTCAATGGTAAATGGAAGCTGTTGATTAGACTTTGCTAAAACGTCCCAGCCATTACCTACAATAATACTCAAACTGCGTGCAAATACCTTCTCAGGTGCATCCGATAACGTCAGAGGTGCTAAATCTGGATAACCTGCTTTCTGCAATGCGGCCAACTCAGGGCCTTGGTAATCCACACTATGATCCCCTTCAACACGATCGGTTTTTGCCGCCATTAACATAGGGGGGTTAGCCACATCGGTGGAAATATCATGAATAAACGGAAAATCTTTGGCTTTAACAATGTTACTTCCAAGGAAAATAAGAGGTATCAAAGTAGCCGCAACTGAAATCACCAACGCTTTAGAGTCTTGACGATCACCACGGCTCATTTTTAACACACTGATGACTAGCACCACAAAACCTGCAACAGCGGCTACCACAAACAATAAAAAGCTATTTCGAAAATGCCAAATATCTAAACGGGCGGCGGCTATGGCAATGGGGTAGATTGCCAATAACAGCAAAGCGATCCATTGTAGTTTTATGGCGGGGACTTTTTGTAGGGCTGACATGGGACTTTCCTATTCAAACCGAATTAATATTCTGGGCAAGTGCGTTCATCATAATCAATAGCTTGGTTATTGTAACCTAGACATAGCTGCTTGGGAGCGGATGCTTGCCCTTCATCGTTTTTCCCCCAGCAAAGAATGCCTTTATGGTCTTCCTGCGAATAAACAGGTTCACCGGTCATATCGTCTACGATATCATTACCAAGCGCATCTTCATCAGGCGACCACGCATATCCAGAATACATATTGCTGGCACAAGTAAAGCCGTTACCCGCTGCAATGGTGCGAATATTAGAATTGATGTCATCAGGAACGTCCAATAAGTTCTCTGAACTTTCTTTGCCAAAACAACTGGCGTGCAAAGGTTGAGCAACAGCACCTGTATCATCCAATACACACACATGATGTTGACCAGCACTGACATGTACCACATTGGTGTATACCCCTGGCTGCTCATTCCAATCTTCTGTATTTCCCCAGCAGTCAATCTGACCGCCGTTGGCAGCACAAACAAAGTCTGCACCCACGGCGACTTTTGATACTGAGGAAATAAAATCAGGTATCTCAGTTTGCCCCTCGGTATTATCGCCCCAGCAAAATAAACCATCATTGCCATCTATGGCACAAGAGGTGTCTCCACCTGCCGCTACCCACTGAACATCTTGCATCACAGGCACATCGGTTTGCCCTTTACCATTATCACCCCAGCAATACGTCCCATAGAAATCAAGTGCGCAATTATGAGCATCGCCGCTGACCACTAAATTAGGGTCTGTGAGCCAATGTCCTGCTTTTGCCTCATTTTTGAGGATTGGTTCTGGGTCTGTGTTCTGTCCGTTACTATTACTGCCACCACAGTGAACTCTGCGATCAGCAGTCGTCAATGTTGCGCAAACATGATCTTCACCGATACTCAATACATTCTTAAATGTATCACTCGTAATTTTTGTCGAATGTCCAACTGGATACTTGGTACTGCCATCCATTCTACGCCCCCAGCAACTAATATAACCCTCACTTTGAAAGCCGTTGCGTTTACCAAACGCACACGCCCTGCCATCACCTGCCGCCAATTCAAGGTGAACAGCAAAATCAGGTTCATATGCAAATAGGGTATCCGC
>CAJXIT010000190.1 GCA_913054055.1 uncultured Thalassolituus sp. | reverse complement strand
TTACTTACGTTTGATATACGCACAATGGTTGGCTTTAGGTCCCACTTGGGGGTGTTTGCGGCAAGTGGTGGGCCGCTTATCATAAATAGTGCAGCGTCGTGTCTGACGATCTAAATACAAGCAGTCATTGTTAGACATACGGGTCAAAGTAAAAATACTGGTTTTAAAATTAAAATGCTCAACAATGCCTTGTTTACTTAACTGTTTAGCAATGTTTTTAGGGGATTCGTGCTCGGCCTCAAATTCCGTTATTAATTCCATGCGAATCAAATCACTTAAGCGCACTTCTACCGGCAAGGTACAACAAGTGGCATTGCAATCATCGCATAGTCCGTTTTTATAGCGCACCCAGGTACTGAGATCATCCACATTAACGGCTTTAATTTTTCTAGGCTTGGCCACAAGCGTGCCTCATAAACGGTACTTAGAAAATTAACAGGCATAAAAAAAGTGGACCGCTTTTATCAGCAAACCCACTTTTCAAGCAAGGTATGATTTAAGACGTGAAAACTAAAAATTCAGCGTCGTAGGTCAATATCCCTTCGCCAATCACATCTTCAATAGGGGTTTTATCCATTTCATCCATGAAGTCTTCATAGGCAGCAAACTCTATCACTAGGTCGCCGTTATCTTCTTCCATATACACATTTTTACGCTTTTTAAAGGCGCTTTTTATGGCTTTCTTTTGGTTATTGGTAACCGAGATTTCTTGAACGCTCATATTAATTCCTACTTTTTCTCTTCCGCTTTTTTCACACGGATCACATTGCCTGCCATATCTATGTTATTTAGATTTTTAATGGCCGCTTTGGCATCACCTGCTTTGGGCATCTCTACAAAGCCAAAGCCCTTGGATTCCCCTGTTTTAGCATCCATAACCAAAGTACATGACTGTACCGCACCATAGCGAGTAAACAGCTCGTTAAGCTCTTCTTCTGTGGTGGTACGGGCAAGGTTACGAACAAGTATTTTCATTGGAGATCCTAAAGAGGTCACATTTTATGTGCAGATGGCTCTATTTTAGCAGGAATGGGCATAACACCCTAGATCAGATTTGATTCATTGAGGTAAAACCGACTCTATTGACCGTGAAACCACGCTATTTGCCGGTACAATCACGTTATCCCCTATGGTCACACCGGGTAATATTTTCGCACCTCCGCCAATCCAAACACTATTACCTATGGTGACAGGCTTTGCAAAGCATACTCCCCGACTACGCTGAGCAGACTCTCTAGGGTGGTCCACCGTATAGATATGCACCCCAGGGCCAAGTAAAACATCATCCCCTATTGTCACTTGGGCACTGTCTAAAATGACACAGTTGAAATTAGCAAAAAAGCGTTCGCCTATTTTGATATGGCTGCCATAGTCGCATTGAAAGCTGGGTTCGATGTGCCCAGATTTCATTTCAATAAATAAACGCTTAATGTGCTTAAGGTTCCCTTTTGAGGGATGAGCGTTATATTTTGCGCAAGCCAAACGCGCTTTTTCGCGCATTTGAATCAACTGCGGGTGAGCCCCGTTAAAAGATTCACCCGCCATCATTTTTTGATATTCGTCGCTCACTAAGAACCTTTGTATGCTTTATACCATGTTAAGCGGTTGCCGCTTCTGATACCTCAATCATATCAGACTTGTTAGTGAACAAGGTATACAACACAGGCACGACAAATAAGGTCAGCATAGTGGACACCACTAAACCACCAATAATGGCCCACCCCATGGGTGACCACATACTAGAGCCACTTAACGTTAATGGTAACAAACCACCAATGGTTGTAACCGTGGTTAAAAGAATTGGCGTCATACGGGTTTTGGCGGCTTCCATGATGGCTTCCCGTATTGTTTGGCCTTGTAATATACGTTGGTTTGCGTAATCAATTAAAATGATCGCATTGTTCACAACAATGCCCACTAAAGAGGTTAAGCCTACAAACGCGGTGAACGAGAAAGTATAGCCAGTAATAAAGAGAGCAAAAAAAGCGCCGGTTGCCGCAAATGGGATGGCACTGAATACAATAAGTGGTTGCTTAAAAGAGCGGAATTGCATCACCAGTACCGCAAAGATTCCAAGCATGGCAATGATTAATGCTTTGGCCATACCACCGAAACTTTCCTCGCGGTTTTCTTCTTCCCCCCCCACTGAAATACTGACCCCTTTCGGTAAAGATAACATACTGATCTGAGCTAATACTTCTGAGGTTACCGCCGCCGTGTTAAAGCCTGCTTTGACATCTGAGGTAATACGCGCAGTACGTTGCATATTATGATGTTGAAAACTTGGCATATTGGTTTCTAACTGAACACTTGCCACTTGTTTTAATGGGATCATGGCTCCGCTTTGACTGCGCACCATTAAGGTATCAAATGCGGTCAGTTCTGGCTGTTCTGTATCAGCTGATTTTAATAAAATCGTAAATTCATCACCCCGCGAATCTTTATAAACCCCCATGGATAATCCAACCAAAGCGGCACGAATATTTTGGTCGATTTGATTAATCGGCAATACCAGCATGGCAGCTTTATCGCGGTTAATCTCCAGTTTTAAATCGATCTTATGTTTACCAATGGCATTTTCAATATTCACCGTACCAGCCGTTTCGCGCATTATTGTCTCAACCAAGTCAGCACCTTCACGTATGCTTTCCCAGTTTTCTCCCATGACACGAATGGCAACCGGTGCTTCTGATGGCGGACCTTGATTAAATTCTTTAATTGAAATTTTCACTCCAGGATATTGGTTCAACTTACTGCGTAACGATTCAATAAAAGGTTCGACCACTGACAGTCTACCCTCTTCTAATTTCACCATTAATTGAGCAAAATTAGGGGTTTGACGATCCGGACTCACGTTATAATAAACCTGCGGAATACCACGACCCACATTCACGACCACATCTTCTACCAGCGCTTCTTTACGAAGTACTTTTTCTACTTTGAGTGCTGCTGCTTGTGACTGATAAAAACTGGCCCCTTCTGGTAAATCTAAATTCACCAGCACCATTGGCTTTTCGGCCTTAGGAAATAAACTCACACCAATTAATGGAAATAACATGAAGGCAATCACAAACACTCCCAGCGCGATTCCCAATACACTTTTTGGTCGATTTAATGACCAAGCTAATGATTGAGTGTATTGATTTTCTGCGATGCCATCTAAACGCTTTTGCATTTTGGTTTCAGACGCTGGCTTCTTTTTAATCAAGCTGCTCAATAAAGGCGTTAATGTTAATGCAACCAATAGTGATGCTAATAAAGTCAGCACAACGGTAACAGGCATGGATCGAATAAACTGACCAGATCCATTTTGCATCAATAACATAGGCACAAATGAAAGAACCGTGGTCAGCGTGCCACTTAAAATGGCCATCCCCACTTCTTTGGAACCTTTTTCTGCTGCTTTTATAGGGCTTTCACCCGCTCGCTGATGACGCAGAACATTTTCAGTGACAACGATGGCATTATCCACCAGCAAGCCTAACGCAATGACTAAACCCACAATCGACATCTGTTGAAGCGCAAAACCGGAAAGGTCTAACCAGCCAATGGCAATAAAAATGGAAACGGGAATGGCGGTGACCACCACAAAACTCGGCCCACGCCCCAGCACCAATAGCGAAGCAATGGCCACTAACACTAAACCTTGAACCAAGTTAGAAAAGAATCCAGTGACTCGCTCATCAACACTGATGCTTTGATCAATGATTGTGTACAGCTCTAGGGTATTTGGCAGCTCTTCTTTAAATGCTTCAACCACCAGGTTGACTTGCTCTGTCACATTAAAAATATTACTGCCATTTCGCTGAACCACAGATAAAATAACGGTTGGCTTGTCATTATAAAAAGCGCGGTAGCTTGGCAAACCTTCGCTAATAGACACACTGGCAATGTTTCTTAAATAAATAAGTTGGCCATTAACAGACGATATCACCGTACTTTTAATTTCTTCTAAGCTTTCAAAGTCTCCACTGGTTAACACACTAAAGCGGCGTTCGCCGGCATGAACATGACCACCAGGTATGTTTAAAGAAGCACTATTAATAGCTTGCTGAACTTGTTCTAAACTCAGACCCAATGCATGAAGCTTTGCCGGCTGAAGCATGATTTGAACTTCTAACGTTGCTTGCGCTTCAATGTCCACACGCTTAACACCGCCAACTCTTTCGATACGGTTTTCAAGTAATTCACTGACTTGACGCAGCTGAGAAAAGTCACCGGTATTGCTGCTCATGGCAAACTGTAAAATACCTACTTCATTGGGCGAGATTTTATTAATATCCAATTTAACAATGCCAGATGGCAATTGATCACGAATGCTATTAACCGCGGACTGCACATCATCGTATTTTTCGTCAGCATCGCTGCCATATAAAAATTCAATGTGAATCTTAGCTAAACCATCTTCTATATTGGCTTTGATTTCTTGAACATCTTCCAATGCGTTTAATACATCTTCAATGGGGTCTACGATCAAGGATTCCATATCACTCGGTGTGGTACCGGGGTTCACTACAATGATATTACTCATTGGAAAATCAAGCTGAGGGTCTTCGGCTCTTGGCATCGTAAAATACGACACCAAACCCAATAGAATTAAAATTGAACTGACCAACCAAGTGAGTTGATGATTGCGTATGGCTAAAACAGGTAATTGCATGTTAAACCCCTGTATCAGTGAGCGGAAGCTTGAGAAAGATTAACCTGCGTATCGTCATTGTTTAAGATGACAATTTTCGAACCTTTTACAATGAATGGACCACCATCGATCACAACCAAGTCTCCATCCTCTATACCCGATGTGATCATGGCATATGCGCCATCAAGGTAGGCTATCTCAACCTGTGTTAGTTCAACACTCTCAGGCCCATTAACCAAGTAAACACTGCCTTGCTGACCTGATGCCTTGATGAATGCCGTTAAAGGTAACTTGGCAACGGTTTGAGTTTGACTGGGTTTGATATCTGTATGAGCAATTAACCCTGAGTATAATGGGGGAACATTTTCTCCGCTAAATAATACATTCGCTTCAAAGGTCTGAGAGTGTGAATCTGCGCGGCCAGCAATTTCACGTACCTTACCGTTAAAAGTACGTTTAGGATAAGCATCCAAACGAATAGAAGCGGTATCGCCTAAAGCAAGTTTAATCACATCCACATCTGCAACAGACAAGCGAACACTCCACCCTTTTTGATCATCAGCAAATACAAACGCTTGCTGCCCCGCTTGAACCAATTCATTAGGCTCGATGCTTCGAGTTAAGATGCGGCCACTTTCTGGGGCGCGAATCACAGCATATTTACGATTAAATTTTGCGATTCGCAAATCCGCCTCAGCAATTTCTAACGCCGTTTTTGCTTTTCGATTGGTTTGATCTGAGGTCATATTACGACCACTTAACGTATGAATGCGTTCCTGCTGGCGCTTCGCATCTGCCAGCACAGCTTCAGCTTTGTCTACATTGGCATCTATTTCTTCTAATACTAGTTTTGCCAATCGCTGCCCTTTTTTTACAAACTGCCCCTCTTTTACCAATACCTTGCTAATAATCCCTGACACTTTAAATGCAAGTGATTGCTCTGACACTGGCCTCACTAGACCACTTGCAATCACGGGCTGTGACACCTCTTGATAACTCACAACTTGAACGTTAACAGGAATAAGGGACTCATCAATTTCATCCGAGCTAACTGAAGCAGATAAAACGGCACACAACAGGCCAGATATAAGCCCTTGGTAATGTTTAGTTTTTACGGATTTTTTTGAAGATTGGACGAAAAACATTTTAAGTCTCCTGAGACGCTGACGTCGTATGGCTGACATCAGTAGTCCCTTAACGCCAGAATTGGTACTATATGTTGACACTGAACACATGTTAGTTTTAAATGTTTACAGTGTCAACACAATAGAGGCCCTATGAGCCATACCAATAAAAAATATCACCATGGAGATGTCCCTCGCGCATTGATGGAAGCGGCTTTAACCTCGATCCGAGAGAATGGCGTAGAACGCTTAAGCTTAAGGGCACTTGCTCGGGATATTGGCATTTCACAAACCGCCCCATATAGACACTTTAAAGACAAAACTCACTTGTTGGTGAAACTAGCTGCCGAAGGGTTTTATGAACTATCCAATCGTAAGCTATCCACTAAAAGCGATTCATACTCAGAAAATGATTTGATTGAAGTAGGCATTGCCTATGTAGGCTTTGCTAAAGAATACCCTGAGCAATACAAATTAATGTTTGGCAGCAGTATTGAAAACCGCAGAGATTATGAAGAGCTAATGGATGCCAGCCATACTGCGTTTGCTTGTATTCTTGAACAAGTTGAAGCAGGGATTGAGCATGGCACCCTGATTAATCGTGACCCAGAAATTTTAGCCAAAAGCTGCTGGACCACTGTCCACGGCATTGCATCTTTATTAATAGACGGCTTTTTTGAAAATGTGGATTATGATTTTGATGAGTTTTTAAGACAGCAAGTGACCATTAATGTGCGCGGCATGTCAACCAACCCAAAATCCCTTAACCCTTGACTACAAAGTTCATTAAACATTATCGCCTATCAATTCTTCTGAATGCAGTATAGCCAAACTTCATTCATTTTCTTAATTAACACCTAAGCCCTCAACATCCCCTGCATGTAAGTTTTTACATTCCATTAAAAATATTTAAAAAACCCTAAATATCGAAAATGATTTATTAATCGCTGCATGACTAAGCATAAACGTAATTTTTAATAAACAAT
>CAJXIT010000189.1 GCA_913054055.1 uncultured Thalassolituus sp. | reverse complement strand
CAACCGGAGATAAATAGGCCAAAACACATGCTCAATGTCACGCCTGCAATAGGTGATTTCATACTTAAAACTCAAAACAATATCAAACGCTGAAAGTGCTATAAAACATACTGGAATGCAATCTAGGCGGGGGCTTGATTAGGTCAAAAAAGGTCAAAGTAGTAAACTTGAAGCCCAGAGCATATAAAAATCGCCTTCACACAAAACTTATGGCATGTGTGTATAACGCCATCAAAAATGCCGCTAAGAAACCCTGTGCATAAAACATCTCCCCTCACAAAAAGCTTACGGCATGTGTGCATCACACCATCAAAAATGCCGCTAAAAAGCGGCATAAATGATTAACGGTTAAAAATGCGAGAAACGGGTTTATACCTGATTCGGTAATCCATCTGCTTCATCTACTTCTGCATCTTTAACTGGAAGCTTTTTTCTATCGAACTTCATAAGCAATGCTGGAAGCAGCAAGAAATCGAAAATCAAAGCAATACTAATGGTGGCACTGATCATGATGCCCATTTTGGCATTCACATTAAAGTTCGACATCATTAATACAGAGAAGCCAACCACTAAAACAATCGTGGTGATCACTAATGGCTTGGCCACCGTATGAAATGCATAATGAATGGCATCCGCTGAGCTCTTACCCAGCTGTTCTCTTGCCCGAATATACTTACTAAAGAAGTGCACAGTATCATCCACTACAATGCCCAGAGTTAAGCTGAATACAACCGCCACTCCCAAGTCCACTTGCCCCACTGCGGCTCCCCAGATGCCAAATGCAATCATGGCAGGAAAGACGTTCGGAAGTAGCGTCAGCAAACCAAATTTAATGGATCCTAATGCAACAATAAGCGTAATAGTAATCAGGATTATGGCAATGGCTGAACCGGATAACATGGAATCGATATTCTTTTTACCAACATGAGCAAACATGGTGGAAATGCCCGATGCAGGAACAGCCAGCTCTGGTGCATTGTCAGCAAACCAGGTTTGAGCGCGCTCATTCAATTCAATTAATCCTTTAGCCTTGGTGCCTTTCACCCCAAATGCGATAAACATAGAGCGTTTTTCAGTATCAATTTGGTTATTCAAATCTAAACCATATGGTAAAGATAGTTCATATAACAACTGGTACTGAGATGCTAGCTCGCGATTTTCTGGAATCGAATAATAACTTGGGTCATCACCATTCATGTTCTGATTTAAACGCTTGATGGTATCCGTATACGACAGCCCACTCACAATCTCAGGTTGAGATTTAAACCATTGTACAAATGCATCTACCTTGGTTAAAAACTCAGGCTCATTCACACCACCGGCTTCGCCACTGTCCATCACAAAATTTAATACATCAAATCCGGTTAAGTTATTTTCCATAAACTCAGAGGCCTGACGGAACTCTGTGCTTTCATCAAAATAATCCACGGTATTGTCATTAAGTTCATTCAACAAGGTCATAGATGCAATAGCCGTTGCTATCAGCAATACGGCTGGTAATAAAATGCTGCGTTGCTTAATCGTGAAATCTGCAATGCGCGCCGACCATAAGGTTTTTCCTTCGTCCATGGCTTTTGCTTTCATTGGCAGCCAAACGGCCAACGCTGGTAATAACATCACACTTAAAAAGAAAGCAGCCATTACACCAAAAGCAGAGAAGTTGCCAAGCTCACGAAATGGCGGTACTTCAGAAGTATTCATAGCTAAGAAACCAATGGCGGTTGTAAAGCTCGTCAAAAATACCGGAGACAAATTAATTTTTAGCGCTTCTTTCATGGCTTGTGGGCGGTCTTGTCCTAACGATAAGTGATGCAAATAACTGGCAAGAATATGCACACAGTCACACACTGCCAAGGTCAATATAATAATGGGCGCCATTACATTCACTTGGTTCAGGTCATACCCAATCCAACCCACAAACCCTTCACTGATCACAACCCCCACAATAATCACAATGGTCGTGACCAAAGCCGACCAAGCGGAGCGCAATAAAATAAGCAGCATGAAAACAATCAATAAAAACAACACGGGGAACAAGTACTGAGCATCGTATTCAGCCGACTCGTTGAACGCCGTATTAACAATGCTTAAGCCCTGCAAGTGAATTTTAATATCAGGGTTTTCGGCTTCGATTACCTTGCGTAATTCTCTGGCCGCAGCCACCAGCTCAACGGTCGCCTCACCTTGGGCATGCATGGTGTCATCTGGCATATTCAATACCACATTCACCGCAGTGGCGTGGTGACGATCGGATACTAAGCGGTGTACCAATGCCACTTCGTTGGACGCTATCTGTTTGACTTTTTCAATTTGTCCAGGACTTAAAGACAGCGCATCTTCCACTAGGTCGGCCACGTTTAGGTCATCGTCAATGACTTCAGTGTGCTGATAATTAGTTATGGAATCCACGCGCGTAGAATAAGGAAGCTGCCAGGCTTCATTGGTCATGGTTTCGACACTGGATAAGTTTTCAGGGGTGTAAACATTGCCGCTTAGGGTTTCGAACACAAAGACAATGTTATTACTTTTAATAAAGGTATCTTCATTTTTTTGATGGGCTAATAAATGCTCATTGTTTTCATCAAAGAAGATTTTGTAACTGCCATTAAATTGCAGCTGAGATAGGCCCATGGTTAGGCCAATGATGATAAGCAGTGCAACCAATGCAACCTTGTTGCGGCTGTCTACCAAGAATTCTGCTAGGCGATCATTCATGTCCACAATCCCTGTTTTATTTTTATAGTAAGAAAATGTTGGGCCGAACATTACGACAAATATGGTCCAATTGCCAGACAATCAAGTGTGAATTCATCTGGAAAATGGAAACCGGAGTCGTGCTCAATACTGAAATGGAGCCGCTTTACATCAATGACAAGGACTGGCTTGCCAATTAACCTGCATATTCAAGGTGAGCGTCTGCTTAGACTCAGCCCCATGTACCGCCTCTTCTGCCATGGCCATTCTCATCATTCGAGGGTTTGCATGATCTTGCATATGCTCTGTCATTTCTATTACAGATAAATCACATAAGCCTGCGGTTTCCACCATTGCCATGGCTTTTTGCTTTGCTTGGCCAAAGGCAGATTGGATTAGACGGGTTTTCACCTCTGCTTTTTCTGACTCAGAAGCCACCACGGCCTGCAACTGGATATTGTGAGGTTTGAACTCAGGGACTTTGCCCATGACCTTTTGATACTGGGCAAAATCCAGATCCGTTAAAGTAAAACGCTGCATGGCTTCATAGGCCACCAGCTTACGCTTTTCATTTGGATTGTATTGATAAATACCAGAAAGCTGAGCACTGCCCCCTTTTATAGATAAGCGTTCTTCATCTATCCAAGCTTCAAAAGGCTGAATGGATTTTGTTCAGCTCGCCATGGCCAGTGCCTGCTCACTTTCTTCAGCTTTGAACGCCACGTCAACTTCATAAGCGGATGCTTGCACATCTGCCGTCACCCGAGCTTGGGTTTTGATTAAGGTTTCAGAACCAGAGTATTGAAAGTCACAGCCGCCTAATGCAAATAAAGGCAGACTGATCAGAGCAGTGACAAGTAGTTGATTCATTTTGGTTCTTCTAGTCCTGTATGTTTGATTTATTTAACATTCACTATGTATGGGCAGCGACCGATTAAATTTATGACGGCTTCTTATTAGAAAAATAACGAGGAGTCTCTTTCACTTCCAAGATATCTCTGCGAATCACATCCAATGCCGCGGTGGCAATGTAATCTTGAAAATACGCTCGATTGCTAGGAAAAAATAACTTCACGGCTTTCAATGATGCTTTAGTCCCCCAAGCCAACCAACAAGTTCCCACTGGCTTATCTTCTGAGCCGCCACCAGGGCCTGCAATGCCTGACACCGCCACCCCATAGTCCGCGCCAGAAATATCTAACGCCCCTGCCGCCATCTGTAATACCACTTCTTCACTCACGGCACCATGTTGCTTAAGCGTCTTTTGAGAGACCCCTAACACTTTGTGCTTAATATCATTTGAGTAGCTAACAACACCCGCCTCAAACACGTTAGATGAACCAGAAACAGAGGTGATTTTAGAAGCAATCAAACCACCGGTACACGATTCCGCCGTGGTTAAGGTTTGATTTTTTTCGACCAGTAATGTGACTACATGTTGAGCCATGCCAGTGCTCTCTTCATCCGTCACTTCTCCTAATGAATGGGCCCCCAGAGTCGATTCTATTTTTGTTTGCCACACGGGTAATAAATCGATACCCGCTTGAGAGCGAGCCGTTAACTTCACATCCAATATGGGAAACGCAGCGCGGAACCCTAATTCAATCTCTTGCGGCCAATCAGGGTAAGACTCTTCGATGATTTTTTGCAGCGGTGCTTCACCCATGCCAAATACTTGATACTTTTTTATTTGGGTAAATGCTTGGTCACACATGCCTTTCAATTGCGGCACAATGCCGCTTGTTAACATGGCATCTAATTCAATAGGCACACCCGGTGTGCACATAATCAAACAGCCGCTATGAATCATCTTAAAACCCGGCGCACTGCCAACTGGGTTTTCAATAATACCCACGCCTTTTGGCAATCGTGCCTGCTTTTTATTGGGACCATTAAGTGGATAATTCCTGCGTTCACACCATGCTGATAATTGTGCCATGGCAACAGCATGCTCTTCTAATGGCACGTCCAATACCTGCGCCAAAGCCTCTGCCGTTAAATCATCGATTGTGGGGCCCAAACCACCGTTCACAATCAATACGTCGGCTTGCTCTGTGATCCATTCAATTTCTTTCACCAATACGGATAATTTGTCGCCCACCACCACTTTGCGTGACAGCACTAATCCCAACGGCATAAGTGCATCCGCGATCATGACGGAATTAGAATCAACAATATCTCCCGTCATTAACTCATCCCCCGTTAATAATAGCTGTACATTCAATCCAGCAGCGTCTGTCATGGCACCAATCTACGTATATTAAAAATATCTTGCCAGTATAAGCCTATCAAAATAGCAATGAACAGCTTTTTTAACCCATAAAAAAAGCGCCTCTTACTTAAAAGAAACGCTTTAAAGAGACACTTTGATTTTCAATCAATAAATGAGCGTTCAGACTTCACTTGCTTTCTTTTTATCCGCTTTTAATAACAGAGCCGGTAAAAATAAGAAATCCACAATCAAGGCAATGGCGATGGTCATGGCGGTCATAATGCCCATGTCCATATTCATTTTGAAGGTAGAGAAGGTTAACACGCCAAAACCACACACTAACACTACGGTGGTGACCCATAGCGCCACGCCCACAGTATGGAACGCATAGCGTACGGCTTCTTCTGGGCTGTAGCCTTTTTCTCGTCTTGCCCGCAAGTATTTTGATAAAAAGTGAACCGTGTCATCCACCACAATCCCCAGTGTCATGCCGGCTGCTGATGCCAAACTCATGCCGATTTCACCCACCATCACGCCCCAAATACCAAACGCCAATGCCGCTGGAATTAAGTTAGGGGCCAAACTGATCACACCAAACCGTCTTGAGCGCAACGCCGCTACCAAAATGAAACTGATTAGAATCAATGCTAGAGATGTACCTATGATCATAGAGTTCACATTGCGCTTACCAATGTGAGAGAACATTAAGCCTGGGCTGGCGCCGTATACTTCAATTTCAGGCATTTCTTTTTCTAGCCAAGCTTGAATGTCTTTTTCTAAACGCATCATGCCCGAGGTACTTTGATTTTCAAATGTGGCCACCACTCGGGTTGCGGATTTCTCGGTATCCACCTGGTCATTTAAATCCAAACCGTAAGGTAAAGATAATTCATACAGTAATAAATATTGCGCCGCTAATTCGCGATCATCTGGAAGTTTGTACCATTCCATATCATCGGCATGCATGCTTTTATTTAAACGCTTAAACGTATCCGTGATGGTATTCACATGCTGCACTTCTGGCAGACTGCGTAACCAGTTGGCAAAGCGCTCAGTGTTTTCTAAAAATTGAGGTTCACTGATACCACCCTCTTCATTAACAGACAATGAATACTCAATGTTATACACACTGATTAGATTTTCGTTGCCGTAATCACTGGCAATACGGAAATCCACCGTTTTATCAAAATATTCGACAAAGTTGTCGTTAATTTGATTATTTGGAATGGCCGATACTAAGCCTATGGTTAATAAAATAGTACCCATGAATAATGGCTTGCGTTTTGCCAAAACAAAGTTGGCCACTTTATCCATAAATTCATTACCCACTTCCGCTTCGTCTTGGGGCTGCACTTTCATTGGTAAAATAGACGCAACCGCAGGCAAAAAAGTAATGGATAGAACAAACGCAATCATCACGCCCATGGCCACCACATTGCCTAAAGTATGAAACGGTGGGGCATCTGAGAAGTTCATGGTTAAAAAACCAATGGCGGTTGTGACGCTGGTAATCAGTACCGGCATAAAGTTAATGCGAATACTTTCCACAATAGCGGATTGCTTATCCATGCCGTGCTTCATGCTTTGTCGCATGGAAACCAACAAGTGCACCGCATCGGCAACAGCCATGGTTAATATAATTGTCGGTGCGTTCGCCACAGGCGGCGTAATCACGGCTCCTAGCCATCCAGCAATGCCCATAGCAGATACAATGGACATGATGATCACCAACAAAGTATTAATGGTGCCACTAACGGAACGTAATAAAATGGCAAGCACCACCAACACCACCATAAACATAATTGGGGTTAGGGTAGACATGTCTTTCATGGCCGCTTCTGCGAACGC
>CAJXIT010000188.1 GCA_913054055.1 uncultured Thalassolituus sp. | reverse complement strand
TCAAACCCATTACAGCCATCATTCACCGTTCCATCTTCTGCATTAGGGCAACCCACATTACTGCCATACAAAGTTTTACCATCTAAATTATTTCTGATTTCATCTAGATCAGTTAAATCATTGATTTCGATTAAACCATCATTATCTAGGTCATAATCAGCGCGACCATCTGCGGCAAAAGAGAAAGAAGAAAAAAGCAAAGTGGTGAGCAGCGCACATGTGTTAACAAACACTTTGGCTTGCAACCAGTTTGTGGGCTTAGTGGGGAGTAAGGCCAACATTGTAAAATTCCATTTTTAAAAGTTGGCGGATTCTAACATCAGTTAAACCTTTTATTTGTAAGCTATTGCACACTATCTAGTAAGCTCGACAGTTTTTTAAAATACAACCAATACCATAGGGCTAGCTGCGCTCAAAAAAACAACAACACAGAGGGCTCAAGTTATGCGTCACATTCATTTAAGTACTTTGAAATAGATAGAGAGGGATTACGCTCAACCACATAATGAAAAGGCTAAATTCTAAATCGCGCCTGCAACAAAATAACCCCTTTAATTTATGGGAACGCGCTCTTCACGTTCATGAAAGGCTAAAGGCCTTATCTACAGATATGAAAAAGCCCCAATGCTTTCACATTGAGGCTTTCGGTTCAGCATCAGCAATTAACTCGCTTGCAGCTACTTATTCAAAGAATGTTTTCACATTATCAAACCAGCTCTTCTTCCGTGGCGAATGTTTATCCCCACCTTTCAAGCTAGCCTGAAACTCTTTCAAAATCTTCTTCTGGTGTTCAGTCAGCTTAACAGGCGTTTCAACCATTACGCGACATAGCAAGTCTCCTTGAGAACCACCGCGTACAGGCACAACACCTTTACCGCGTAAACGGAATAACTTACCGCTTTGTGTTTCTGCTGGAATCTTAAGATTCACGCGACCATCTAATGTGGGCACTTCAATCTCGCCACCTAATGCAGCATCGGCGATGCTGATTGGCACGTCACAATACAGGTTGCGACCATCACGTTCAAAAATTGGGTGAGATTTAATGTGTGTTTCCACATATAAATCACCAGCTGGTCCACCTTGTGGTCCCGCTTCACCTTCACCACTTAAACGAATGCGGTCGCCGTTATCCACACCGGCTGGTACTTTAACGTTAAGGGTTTTGGTTTCTTCTTTAACACCTTGACCGTGGCACGAACCACATTTGTCTTTGATGATTTTGCCTTGCCCCTGACAAGTTGGACACGCCTGCTGCACAGAGAAAAAGCCCTGTTGCATGCGTACTTGCCCTTGGCCGTGACAGGTATTACACGTGACAGGCTGGCTGCCATCTTTGGCACCCGAACCATCACAGGTTTCGCAATTAACCAAAGTGGGCACACGGATTTTAACTTCAGCGCCCTTAACGGCTTGCTCAAGTGTCAGCTCTAAATTGTATTTTAGATCGCTGCCGCGTTGTGGACCTCGACGTCCGCCGCGACCACCGCCGCCTCCGCCAAAGATATCCCCAAATACATCACCAAAGATGTCGTTGAAGTTACCACCGCCGCCACCAAAGCCACCGCCTTGCTGGTTAACACCTTCATGACCATATTGGTCATAAGCGGCGCGTTTTTGATCGTCACTTAAAACTTCATAAGCTTCAGTGGCTTCTTTAAACTTTTCTTCTGCTGCCGCATCATCCGGGTTACGATCCGGGTGATACTTCATGGCCAACTTACGATACGCGCGCTTAATGGCTTTCGCGTCATCGCCTTTGCTGGCACCTAATATTTCGTAATAATCACGTTTAGACATGAATCTTCTCTTCTTTGCTGAAACAGCAAAGGCGCATTAAGCGCCTATGGAGTTTTAGCCACTATTTATTAATGAAATAAATAGTGGCTGGCAACTGTAATTAAAAATTACTTGTTGTCTTTCACTTCTTCGAATTCAGCATCAACAACGTCGTCGTCTTGTGCTGCGCCTTCAGCTTGCTCTGCACCAGGTTGTGCACCGGCTTCAGCTTGCTCAGCGTACATACGCTGCGCTAGACCAGAAGATGCTTCAGTCAACTTAGTCGTTGCGGCTTCAATGGCTTCTTTGTCGTCGCCTTTAAGGGCTTCTTCAACTTCAGTGATCGCTGCTTCGATGGCAGTTTTCTCTTCTTCTGTTGCTTTATCGCCAGCTTCTTCAAGTGTCTTCTTAGTTGCGTGAACCATGCCGTCAGCCGTGTTACGAACCGTGATCATTTCTTCAAATTTCTTATCGGCTTCAGCGTTTGCTTCAGCGTCTTGAACCATTTGTTCGATCTCATCATCGCTTAGACCAGAAGACGCTTTGATTACGATAGACTGTTCTTTACCAGTAGTTTTATCTTTCGCGTTAACGTTCAAGATACCGTTAGCATCGATGTCGAACGTTACTTCGATTTGAGGCTGGCCACGTGGTGCTGGTGGAATGTCAGATAAATCGAAACGACCTAATGATTTGTTAGACGTCGCTTGTTTACGCTCACCCTGAACAACATGAATCGTTACAGCAGACTGGTTGTCATCGGCTGTTGAGAACACTTGAGATTTCTTAGTAGGAATCGTTGTGTTTTTGTCGATAACTGGAGTAGCAACGCCACCCATTGTTTCGATACCTAAAGTAAGCGGTGTTACGTCTAGTAGTAGAACGTCAGTTACGTCACCAGCAAGTACCGCACCTTGGATAGAAGCACCCATTGCAACCGCTTCATCAGGGTTAACATCTTTACGAGGCTCTTTACCAAAGAAATCAGCAACAGAAGTTTGAACTAAAGGCATACGTGTTTGACCACCAACCAAGATAACTTCGTCGATTTCAGTTTTGCTTAAACCAGAATCTTTAAGTGCAAGCTCACAAGGCTTGATAGACGCTTTAACTAAGTCTTCAACTAAAGACTCTAATTTTGCACGAGTTAGTTTAACGTTTAAGTGCTTAGGACCCGTTGCATCCGCAGTGATGTAAGGCAGGTTAACATCTGTTTGCGCAGCTGAAGACAATTCAACTTTCGCTTTTTCGCCCGCTTCTTTTAGACGCTGCATGGCTAGTGGGTCACCTTTGATGTCCACACCCGATTCTTTCTTGAACTCTTCCGCTAGGAATTCGATAACACGCATATCGAAATCTTCACCACCAAGGAATGTATCACCATTGGTTGCAAGTACTTCAAATTGTTTTTCGCCGTCAACATCAGCAATTTCGATGATAGAAATATCGAACGTACCACCACCTAAATCGTATACTGCGATGGTGCGGTCGCCGCCATCTTTGTCCATGCCGTAAGCAAGTGCAGCAGCCGTTGGCTCGTTAATGATACGCTTAACATCTAGACCCGCGATTTTACCCGCATCTTTAGTTGCTTGACGCTGAGCATCGTTGAAATACGCAGGAACCGTAACAACCGCTTCGGTTACGCCTTCACCTAAGAAGTCTTCTGCGGTCTTTTTCATTTTCTTTAGAATTTCAGCAGAGATTTGAGGTGGAGCAAACTGCTCACCCTTTACTTCAACCCATGCATCGCCATTTTCAGCTTTAGAAATTGTATAAGGCACCATAGAGATGTCTTTTTGAACCACTTTGTCTTCAAAACGACGACCGATAAGACGTTTGATCGCAAACAAAGTATTGGTTGGGTTTGTAACCGCTTGACGCTTAGCAGGCTGACCTACCAAGATTTCGCCATCGTCAGCGTATGCAATAATAGAAGGCGTTGTACGCTCACCTTCAGCATTTTCAATAACGCGAGATTTTTCGCCGTCTAACACAGACACACAAGAGTTAGTTGTGCCTAAGTCGATACCAATGATTTTACCCATGTTTTTCTCTCCGATCTTAATTCTGTAGAGCGCTGGCTCTATCTGATGACTCCAGAGGAGTCTGATTACTTTTTAGCTTAACCCTTTTATGGGTATGGCCTTTTAAAATTCAACTAATGTTTAAAACTTTTTTGTAACTAAGCTTGTGTATCCACTTTTGCTGCAGGCTTAGAAACCACCACCATAGCTGGGCGCAATAAACGGCCGTGATTGGTGTAACCTTTTTGAACCACATTTAAGACGGTATTGGGCTCTGCATCTGGCGCTTCTACCATGCTGATGGCCTGGTGAAGCTCAGGGTCAAATGGGTGACCTTCTGGATCAACCACTTCTACTTTAAATTTCGACAAGGTGCTAATGAAGGTTTTTTGAGTCATCTCAACCCCTTCTAATAACGGCTTAACCGCTTCGTCTTCAGGAGAAGCCGCAATAGCACGCTCTAAATTGTCTACCACCTCTAGCAACTCACGAGCAAACTTCTCTGTGCTGAACTTATGGGCTTTTTCCACATCCGCTTCCGCACGGCGACGCACATTCTGTGTCTCGGCTTGAGCACGTAATACATCTTCTTTTAACTTGGCTATTTCTTCTTGAAGCGCAGTCGCATCAACAACCTCAACATTATCAGAGGATTCTGTTGACTCAGTATCCAGCTCAGCCGCTTCTACTTCTGGGTTTTCAACTTCAGTGCTGTTTTCCTGTTCCGACATTGGACTCTCCATTTAATACTTCAGGTTCACTTTTAGATGGAAACCTATATGGGGATGGAAAAAACCGTTTCAAGCAAATAAAGCGGCAAAACACACAAAAAATAAGCGGTATTGCTGCAAATCTCAGTTTTTTTCGAACACTGGCTTTACATACAGTATTTTTGATGTATAAATACTGTATATCCAAACATATGTTCAAGCATACAGTTAAACAACTGATTGTAAGGAGAGATTCAATGCTAAGCCACATATCAATTAAAGACTTCACGATTGTAGACAGCTTAGAGCTGGATCTTTCCAAAGGCTTTACCGCCGTAACCGGTGAAACCGGTGCCGGTAAATCCATCATGCTAGATGCGCTATCACTGGCCACTGGCCATAAAGCCGATGGCAACCAAGTGAGACCCGGTGCCACCAAAGCCGAAATTTACGCCTGCTTTGATCTCACCAGTGGCAGTCCAGTGAAGCAGTGGCTGACTGACAACGATATGGATGGAGACCAAGATCAGCTAATCCTATCCCGCATCATCACCAGCGAAGGGCGCAGTCGAGGCTACATTAATGGTCGCCCAGCCCCACTTCAGCAGTTAAAAGATTTAGGCGAGCAACTGGTGGATATCCATGGCCAGCACGCCCATCAAATGCTGCTGCACAAAGACAGTCCTAGAACCTTATTAGATAGCTATGGGGACTATGATCAATCCGCACAGGCAGTGAAACAACATTTCACTGATTGGCAAAAAATCAAAAAACAAGTTGAGCGTCTACAAAATCAAAGCGATGAAGTACTTGCCCGCGCCCAACTGCTTGAATACCAAGTGCAAGAACTGGATTTATTAGAGCTGCAAGAAAACGAACTAGAAGCACTTGAAAACGAGCAAAAACGCTTGGCCAATGCCGAGACCCATTTGCTTAGCGCACAGCAAGCCTTACACCTCTGCCAAAATGACGATGAGCAAGCGGATGCATACCAAGCTTTACAATACGCGCTACAAAAACTAGACCCACTTTTTGAAACCAGCCCAGCCCTTAAAACCGCACACGAATTATTAAATCAGGCCTATGTGTTAGTAGACGAAGCCAGTGCAGAATTAAGCAACTACATAGATGGCTTTGAAATTAACCCTCAGCGCTTACAACATGTAGAAGAACGATTAAATGCCATTTATGAATTAGCTCGCAAACATAAAGTGCGCCCCGAAGAGTTATTACCCCTTCATATTGAATTAAGTAACGAACTGGCCGAGTTAAAAGGCCAAGACCAATCGCTGGACGAGCTATTAATTGAACTTGAATCCGTAGAGCAAGCTTACATAGGACACGCACAAGCACTCAGCAGCGCCCGTAAAAAAGCATCTAGTAAACTAGAAAAAGCCCTGTTAAAACAATTAAAAGTATTGGCTGTAGATAAAGCACAAGTATCTTTTAAAGTGGACGACCAACCCATTCATAACGCATCACAACATGGCTTAGACGAGATTCAGTTACTGGTCAGCTTTAACCCAGGCCAACCACTACAACCCCTAAACAAAGTGGCATCGGGCGGTGAGCTTTCTCGCATCAGCCTTGCACTGCAAATATTAATTCAGCAAGGACCTAACACCTTAATTTTTGACGAAATCGATGTGGGCGTTGGCGGTGCGACAGCTGAACGCATGGGCCGCTTATTAAAAGATCTTGGAAACAACAAACAAGTCATCAGTGTCACCCACCAACCACAAGTGGCTGCCTTGGCTCATCAACATTTATTAGTGAACAAATTAAGCGGTAAGCAACAAACCCGCACCCAAATGCGTGAACTGGCACCAGATCAAAGGCAACAAGAATTAGCACGCATGATGGGAGGATTAGAAATCAGCGATCTAACCTTGGCTCACGCAAAAGACATGCTAGTAGCCGCGCAAGGCTAATTGTAAGAATTGAAAGGAGTTAAACATGGTTGATGAGCAATTATTAGTGAGTAACTGGATTTTAAACAAGGCTTCTATAGGCAGCAAAAAACACAATCACTGTGATCAATATAGTCCTAAACAATCCAAGCCATTGAACTTAACGACAAGCTACTACATTGGCTTGTTAGCCGTTGTCGTAATTTTATTTGTCATTAGTTAAATAAACACAAATCAATAAAAAAGAAAGATAACAAAGGAGGCATTATACGAACAGCCATTATTAGACTATGTGTGGACAGGCCCGAATTAAATTAGCCCCATAATTTAATTCGGGCTTTTTTATGTTTAGCCAATATTCATCAAAGGATATGCCTTTAGAAAGCACACTTGTGAGAGCC
>CAJXIT010000187.1 GCA_913054055.1 uncultured Thalassolituus sp. | reverse complement strand
GGGAAAGAATATGCCCATCAAAAGGCATGGTTAATCGCGTACGCTGTAGATCAAGCTTTGCTTTTTTTAATTCAGAATTTGCGATAGCTAAAGCTGCTTTGGCACTGGCTAACTGGGGTTGACGTAAAGCCAATGCTTTGCCTGCCGGATTAAGTTTCATACCAGTGCGTTGATAGTCTTTTTTTGCATTTTCAACTTGCGCCTGCTCCATATCCAAACTCGATTGTGCCTGCACCACTTTCGCTTTTTTCTGCTCGTATACAAGTTGATAATTTGCGTCGTCAATGACTGCAAGCTCAACTCCTTTCTTAACATAACTACCAGGCACCACATTAGGGTTAATGGATAAAATCTGACCTGAAACTTGAGCCACCAGCTTGACACTCGTATTCCCATTGACTGCGGCGCCGCCTTCCCAAGATGGCCTTAAATCGTTAAAAGTAAAGGGATTTACCTCCACCAAAGGTGCTTTTTCTTCCTCTATTTTTTTGCTGGGCTTAGGTGTGCTTTTAATAATACCCAGCATCATGATTACACCCATTAATACAATGGCGACAATGATAAAAAAGCGTTTATTCATAAATTCATTCCAAACGTCAAAACTGACAGCTATAGCAGGCTAATAGTCATCATTATTCAATATATGTACAGCAAAACCAAACCCATTTACACTTCTTTAAACACTGGCAAATGTGTGCTCAACACCGAAGCATGCTCATCCTTAACTGTGCAGCTCAATCTGTACTATAATAATCATTACGTTACACAGGGTTACTGATCTTCTCTGGTTAATTTAGAGTGTTAGTATTAACATGGGCTGACAAAAAAAATAATTCAGACAAAATATGGATAATGCAAATATTAGTAATAAATTAAAATCCATTGCCCGCCGCAATACTCGCTCCACCATTGTGGCCTATGCGATACCCACCTGTGCCTATTCTGCCTTTGCAGTTGCTTTAGATTTAACCTCTACTTCGTATTATTACTTTTTAGCTATCTACGCCTTCACGGTCATGTTCATCTACGCTTGCGATTTTTATATTCGTAATGTGGATAACTTCACTTATGAACACGGTCCTAAAATCCTAATCATTCAAACCCTTTACTTTGCTGCTATCTTTCCAGTTTGGTTACTATTACTAGAAGAGGGCCGAGCCGGGGGATTATTATTTAGTTTAACGTTTTTGGTTTATACCTTTGCTTATGGCAGTTTAAAAACAGCCATCGCCCTGAATACATTTGTGTCTTTTGGTTATATGTTTTGTTGTTATGTGGCTATATACGAGCTTGGTCAAACCGGCAATTTTTTCAACGAAGTATTATTAATGACAGCCTATCTCCCCGTCAGTGTCATCATCGGGAAAGTGGGATCAGAACTGGCAACGAAAAAGCACTCGGTTAAAAACCTGCTTATTCAGCAAAAAGAAACCCACGCACAATTAGAGGAAACCCTAAAGAAACTCGAGTTAGCGGCCAGTACTGATGAGTTAACGGGGTTATTGAACCGACGTGAACTGAATAATCGAATGACTTATGAGCTAAATAAAGCCCAAAGAAAACATACAAAAATGACGCTATTAATCTTGGATTTAGATCATTTTAAACAAATTAATGACACTTACGGCCACCATTGCGGAGACTTAGTTTTAAAGCATGTGGCTGACAGTTTAATGCATCATTTTCGCAATACCGATTCTATTGCCCGCTGGGGAGGAGAAGAGTTTTTGGTATTAATGCCTGAAACAGAGCTAAAAGAGTCGGAGCAAGTGTGTGCCAGAGCACTTGCTTCATTAAGCCAAGAAGAATTTTACTACAATACCCATCCAATCAAGATTACCGCGAGCGCGGGCCTGTGTGAAATGGAACATTCAACCGACCCTGAGCTTGCCATCCACCTTGCCGACGAGCGCCTTTATCAAGCGAAAGCTCAAGGCCGTGATCGTATTGTGTCTAGTTAAAACCCCAATCAGGTTTAGCTCCTATAAAAAAGCCCAGTTCATAACTGGGCTTTTTTAATTTAAACGATTCCAGTCATTTTAAAACGGAATGTCGTCATCAAAATCATCAAACGCATTGCTTGGCGCAGCTTGCGGAGCCTGTTGAGGCGCTTGCTGCGGTGCTTGTTGACCATAAGGTGCTGCAGGCGCTTGTTGTGGTGCTTGACCATATGCAGGTTGAGCCGGCGCTTGTTGCTGAGGCGCTTGCTGAGCATAAGCTGGTTGAGCCGGTGCTTGCTGTTGCGGAGCTTGTTGGCCATAGGCAGGTTGAGCCGGCGCTTGCTGTGGTGCAGCACCAAATCCAGCATTATCACCTTGGCTGTTACGGGTATCTAGCATCGTCATTTCATTGGCTATGATTTTGGTGCTGTAACGCTTAATGCCGTCTTTTTCATATTCATCCGTGCGTAATTTGCCTTCAACATAGCATTTTGAACCTTTTTTAAGGTACTCACCCATGATCTCAGCTAGGCGACCAAATGCTTCTATTCTGTGCCATTCAGTTTTATCCACTTGCTGGCCAGTATTTTTATCTTTATAGCCTTCATCTGTTGCCAGGCTCATGCTGCAAACTGCATTACCATTTGGTAAATAGCGCATTTCTGGATCACGGCCCAAGGTACCTATGATGATTACTTTATTTATCGAGCCACGTGCCATGTTTGTTCCTCACCTAATGGGCTAATTCTAATAAGATTTATTCTACAGTGTTAGTTTCTATATGCATTCAATTTTGAAGGATCGAAGACTTTATTATCAATCTTCAAATATGCGGCATGTTCTTGCAGCATAATAACCACTTCATGTACTCCAGGAATGGCCAATAACTCAAGTTCTAGCTGGTCACTGTCTTCCACTTGATTGTCGGTTAGGCTCATCATATAACTGGTTAAGTGCTTGGGTGTCTTCATGCTCATAACCAAACCTGCCCATATGACCACAAATGGAATCATGCCCCAGAAGACCCCTGACAAAGAAGCATAGCCACTCAAAAAGCCACCAATTACGCCACCTGCAAAAGCCCCTAAAAACTGACTTGTGCTATACAACCCCATTGCGCTGCCCTTAAATCCGGCAGGAGCAAATTTACTGATCAGCGAAGGTAGACTGGCTTCAAGAATATTGAATGCTAAGAAAAACAACCATAAACCTGATATTAAGCCTATTAGTCCATGACCCGCTACTGCTAACCAGGCCAAGCTAATCCCTAATAAAACCACTGCGCTCAGCAAAACCTGCTTCATTTTCTGCTTCTTTTCTCCAATGATGATAAACGGCACCATAAAAAGAAAAGACACCACCATCACAGGTAAATACACTTGCCAGTGGTCTTCTTGAATCAAACCCGCAGACAGCAGCATTAAAGGCACTGCGACAAAGCAAGCCACCAAAATGGCATGCAGAGCAAATATGCCAAAGCTTAACCTTAATATTTGACCATCTTTCACCACATCCCCTAGCTGATGATAAAAGGCTCTTGCATCTCTTGAGCGCACCTGCTGTTTAGGGGTTGGCACAGCCACCACTAATAACACCATGGCTGCCACACTAAAAACAGCCGTTAAGGCAAACAAGCCAGATAAACCCAGCCAAGTGGCCATGGCAGGCCCTACCACCATTGCTAGGGTAAATGACAAACCAATGCTGGCCCCAATACTGGCCATAGCCTTGGTACGATTTTCTTCTTGAGTTAAATCGGTCATTAATGCCATAAGTGTACTGGCAATCGCACCCGCCCCTTGTAACGCTCTGCCTGCAATCAGCATCCAGATGGTATCTGCCGATGCCGCTAATGCACTGCCCAAAGTAAAGATCGTTAAGCCTATTAAGATCACAGGCTTTCGGCCAATGCGATCAGACCAAACCCCAAACGGTAGCTGTAGTAGGGCTTGTGTTAAACCATATGCACCAATGGCAATACCAATCAGCGTTGCACTTGCACCTTCGTACTCACTGGCAAATATGACTAATACAGGCAATACCATGAACAAACCGAACATGCGTAATGCGTAGATCAGGGCCAGGGTGGATACCGTGCGTTTTTCGATGGGTGTCATGAAAACTTCATAAAATGAATGTAAAAAATAGCTGGGCATTCTATCAATATGCCGCTCTCAATAGAACCTCGATGTGTTTAGAGTATTTATTTTAAAAAATGTCAAATAAATTGTATTAATTCTGTCATTTCACACATTTTTCTCTACAATACTATCCCCTGATAGGTACATACAAAATAACAAATACATTACTCTGAAGGACAGCTGATATGGATATCGAGCTCAAAAACCGCTTTTGGCTGCTTGGCGCAAAAAACATTCAAAATTCACTTTTACTGGGTTACCTACAACAAAACCTAGATATTAAGTGTGAAATCATCGATCCGAACACACCCACTGACATGAACCGTATTCTTGCTGACCATATTGTATGCATTGATGCGCAAGGTTTAAAGTACGATCGTTGCAGTCAAATTCTAGAACAATTAACCCATAAGAACCGTACGATTTTCATTAACCTTGATGATGAAGGTGAACATGAGAACCTACTAAATTGGCCGTTTGTCCGTGGTTTCTTTTATAAGGGTGCTAGCCAAAACCACATTAGCAAGGGCATGACTTCCATATTACAGGGTGAGCTTTGGTTCAGCCGCAAGTTATTAAGCCATTTTATGGCCAATAACCGTAAAACCCCAACCAAAACGCCAACCGCTGTTTATTCACTAACTAAGCGTGAAAAGCAAATTTTAAGATTAAGTGCCAGTGGCGCTAAAAACGCTGAAATTGCTGATTCATTAAACGTGAGCACCCATACGGTTAAAACTCATCTATATAACCTGTTTAAAAAGATCGATGTCGGCAACCGCATACAAGCTATTAACTGGGCAAAAACCCACCTTCCTGAGCAAGATTTAGCAAACTAAACCTGCTCGCTTTCCAGCCCTATGAAATTTGGTGTTCATAGGGCTTGCTTATAACATTCCTTCGAGCCAAACCCACACGGAACAGGTACAATTAAACTTTTGTATCTGGCGCTCGTTATTATGGACACCATTCTTGTTCGCGGTGCTCGCACCCACAACTTAAAAGACATTGATCTAGATATTCCACGGGACAAACTGGTTGTGATTACCGGACTTTCTGGCTCAGGAAAATCATCCCTAGCTTTTGACACCTTATATGCCGAAGGGCAACGTCGCTATGTGGAGAGCTTATCCACCTATGCCCGCCAATTTTTATCTATGATGGAAAAGCCCGATGTGGATCACATCGAAGGCCTTAGCCCTGCCATCTCTATTGAGCAAAAATCCACAAGCCACAACCCTAGATCAACAGTAGGCACCGTTACCGAGATCTATGATTACCTGCGCTTACTATATGCCAGAGCCGGCGAGCCTCGCTGCCCAGAACACGGCGAAGTACTAGACGCTCAAACAGTTAGCCAAATGGTCGACAAAATCACGTCTCTTGAAGAAGGCGCCAAGTTAATGATCTTAGCGCCTGTCATTCAAGATCGAAAAGGAGAGCACCTGCATTTATTCGATCAACTACGCGGGCAAGGCTTTGTAAGAGCACGCATAAACGGCATTGTGGTTGATTTAGATGACACACCTGAACTAGATAAAAATAAAAAACACACCATAGAAGTTGTGGTAGACAGGTTCAAAGTTCGTAGCGACATAAAACAGCGCCTTGCCGAATCCTTAGAAACCGCACTGGAGCTTGCAGGCGGCACTGCAAAAGCAGTCAGCATGGACGATGACAGCATAGAAGTTTTATTCTCATCTAAATTTGCTTGTCCGGTGTGTGGATACAGCATCACTGAATTAGAACCAAGAATGTTTTCTTTCAACAATCCGGCAGGGGCTTGTGGAACCTGTGATGGCTTAGGTGTGGATCAGTATTTTGATCCAGATAAACTAATTGTAGATGAAACGCTGACACTGGGTGAAGGTGCCATTCGTGGCTGGGATCGACGCACCATCTATTATTATCAAATGCTGTGCAGTGTTGCGGAGCATTTTGGTTTTGATATGGACACTCCATTCAAAAAATTATCAAAGAAAAATCAAAAAGCATTGTTATTTGGCAGTGGTAACACCGATATTAATTTTCACTACGTTAATAGCCGTGGCGACACGGTTATCAAAGAACACCCTTTTGAAGGGGTCATTCCCAATCTAGATCGTCGATATCGTGAAACCGATAGCGCAATGGTTCGAGAAGAGCTTTCTAAATTGTTATCGGTACAACCTTGCCCTAGCTGTGAAGGCTCTCGCTTAAAAGAATCCAGCCGTCATGTATACGTGGATAACAACAACATTGCTGATATTACGTCTAAACCCATCGGCCCGGCACTTAAATACTTTTCGAAATTAAAATTAAAAGGTAAGCGCGGCCAAATCGCCAATAAAATTTTAAAAGAAATTAACGACCGCTTAGAATTCTTAGAAAACGTAGGATTAGAATATTTAACCCTAGACCGCAGTGCTGATACGCTATCTGGCGGTGAAGCTCAGCGCATTCGTTTGGCCAGCCAAATTGGCGCAGGCTTGGTTGGGGTCATGTATATCCTTGACGAACCTTCAATTGGCTTACACCAACGCGATAATGATCGCTTACTAAAAACCCTAGAACATTTAAGAGATCTGGGCAATACCGTGATCGTAGTCGAGCACGATGAAGATGCCATTCGTGCGGCTGATTATATTGTGGATATCGGTCCAGGTGCTGGCGTACATGGTGGTGAAATTGTTGCACAGGGAACGCCTAAGCAGGTATTCAATAATAAGAATTCAATTACTGGCCAGTACCTCACGGGCGCCAAAACTATTGCTATACCAACTGAGCGTAGCGTATACGATAGTGAACGCCTTTTAACGCTTTCTGGAGCGACAGGTAATAAT
>CAJXIT010000186.1 GCA_913054055.1 uncultured Thalassolituus sp. | reverse complement strand
GAAACCACAGACTGGACGGAAGTTCTAAAACTAAGCGAAGAAATACTTTCAAGTATTTCAAAAGACTACTCGGTGGCTTGCTATCTTGCTTGGTCATATGTAGAAGATAGTTCGTATAAAGGCTTATTAAATGGCTTGTCACTGCTTGAAAAAATCAGTGAAACCCATTGGGATGACATGTTCCCTCCTAAAAAACGCTTGAGAGCCAGACAAAATTCAAGCCAGTGGTTTATTGAAAAAGTGTCAGGTTTCCTTACTAATAGTGAGCCTTCTGATCAGGATATGGCGTTCATCCCTGATATTGCAAAAACGTTAAAAAATCTTGATTACTATTTAGCAGAAAAGATGGACGATAAAGCCCCTAACTTTTCTGATATCAACCGCCCAATAAAACGACTTAAAGAAATTGCTGCCAACAAGGCTAAAACTGAAGAAAAACCGGTTGTTGAGCCTCAAGCAGCATCGGTTTCTGCAGCCGCAAGCCCGGCACCGGCTGAAAATGCTCAACCTCATGTGGAAACACAAGCAACACCCGTCACTGAGACCATTAGCAGCCCCGAACCCGCTCAAGCAGCGATCCCTGTTCAGGCTACCAGCAAACCTTCTGCAAAAAACAGCAGCCTTCCAGATACTAAAGTCGGCGATCTAAACGGCGATAACGATGCCAAAAAGGCATACAAACAAATACAAGATGGTTTACGAAAGCTTGCTAATTATTACGGGCAAGCTAAGCCAAGTGATCCTAAGCGTTTTCGTCTAAGCCGCTCAGCACTGTGGGATTCGCTGGATAAACTGCCTCCGGTAACCGATAACAAATCACAGCTACCTGCACCGCCTGCCGATAAAATCAAGAAAGTTAAAGAATTGTTTGAATCGGATGACTTCATTGAAGCCATTAATCTGGCTGAAAAAAGCGCTGAAAAAATGCCTTATTGGTTTGAAGGTAACCGCTATATTTGCATGAGCTTAGATGCCTTAGGTGCCGAATTTAGCAAAGCTAAACAAGCCCTTGAATTTGAAGTGACTAAATTCATTGCACGCCTTCCTAAAATACTGGACTTGGCGTACGCCAACGGCACACCTTTCGCAGATGATCAAACAAAAGCCTGGCTTGCCTCTTTAACAGAAACTGAAAGTAACAATGGCGCAAGTCAAACTGACTCCAATGAGCTTACTCAAGCATTTAATGATGCTAAAAAGTTGGCTTTAGCTGGAAAGCTATCTGAAGGATTTTCTTTACTTAATTCATGCGCTGCTAATACAAAGCGTGACCGCTTTAAAATCAAAATGGCCTGTGCAGAGCTAGCCTGCATCAATGGTCAAGAAAAAGTGGGCATCCCTATGCTTGAGCGACTTGTTGAAGAAACGCGGTCGCTAACAGCTGCTGAATGGGAAAGCGACTTTTTAGCAAAAGCGTTAGCATTATTAGTTAATGCTTACGAAAAGCTAAATGATGAAAAGTTACAAGAAAAACAAAAACAAATTGAAGCTGCTTACGATCAACTTTGTTGGTACAACCCAGCTTTATTAACCGATTAATCACTAGGAGACTGTTATGGCAGACGGAAGTGTAGCGCCAAAAGAGCGTATTAATATTTCTTATAAATCAGATACGGGCGGCGCATCAGAAAGCGTTGAGCTGCCTCTAAAACTTCTGGTTTTAGATGATTTTACAGGTAAAGAAAACGATGACGTAATTGAAGATCGTGACCCTATCAATATCAATAAAGATAACTTTAATGATGTTGTGAAGAGCCAAAATCTATCAATGTCATTTTCTGTTCCTAATCGTTTAGATGAAAAGTCTGATGATGACATCAATGTTGACCTAAAAATCAACAGTGTTAAAGACTTTGACCCAGCCTCTGTCGCTGAACAAATTCCAGAATTAAACAGCCTTTTAGAATTACGTAGAGCACTGCAAGCATTGCGTGGCCCACTAGGTAATGTACCGGCATTTCGCAAAACCATTCAAGCCATTCTTGAGAACGATGAAACTCGTAAGCAAGTAATGGAAGAACTTGGTTTAGAAGGTTAAGGAGAGCAATATGTCTTACGAAACAGATGAAGCAGTATTGGATGCTCCTGAAGCAACGGTAAGCTTACTTGACCAGGTAATGGCGGAAACCCGTCTTTCTCCTGGTGACGAAGGGTTTGATACCGCTCGTAAAGGGGTTGAAGCATTTATTGGTGATCTTTTACAGCCGACCAAGTCTTTTGACAAAGTTGAGAAAAAGCTAGCTGATGACATGATTTCTGCGATTGATGAAAAGATCAGTGCGCAATTAGACGCTGTTATTCAAGCAGATGAATTTAAAAAGCTAGAATCTAGCTGGCGCGGACTTAAGTTTTTGGTTGACCGTACCGACTTTAGCCAAAACATCGCCATTGAATTAATTAGCACAACGAAAGATGAGCTAATTGAAGATTTTGAAGATGCCCCTGATGTGACTCGTTCAGGTTTGTATAAGCATGTTTACTCTGCTGAATACGGTCAATTTGGTGGCAAACCTTATGCGGCCATTATTGGCGGATACAGTGTTGATCCAAACGCACAAGATATGAAACTACTACAAGATATGGCTTCTGTAAGCGCCATGTCTCATGCCCCCTTCATCACAGCCGCTGGCCCTAAGTTTTTTGGTCTAGATAACTTTAATGGCATGCCAGCTCTTAAAGATCTTGAGTCAATTTTTGAAGGCCCGCAGTACGTTAAGTGGAACGGTTTCCGTGAAACCGATGACTCTCGTAACGTTGCCCTTACCGTGCCTCGCTTTATGTTGCGCTCTCCATATGGTGAAGACAACCCAGTTAAAGAATTTGATTACCAAGAAAAAATTGGTACTGAATTTGAAAAACTATGCTGGGGTAATGCTACTTATGCATTTGCCGCAAACATGTCTCGCAGTTTTGCCAAGTATCGCTGGTGCCCTAATATCATTGGCCCACAAAGCGGTGGTGAAGTATTGGACCTGCCTGTTTACAAGTATCAAGAAAACGGCGAAACCAAAATTTATAGCCCGACAGAAGTCATGCTGTCAGATCGTCAAGAGTTTGAATTAGCGGAACAAGGTTTCATTGGTTTGATCGCGCGCAAAGGCACTGACAACGCAACGTTCTTCTCTGCTAACTCTTGTCAAAAAGCTAAATTCTTCGGTAATACTCCTGAAGATAAGGCTGCCGAGACAAACTTTAAGCTTGGCACTGAATTACCATACTTATTCATGATTGATCGTTTAGCTCACTATATTAAAGTGCTTCAGCGCGAACATATCGGAAGCTGGAAAAACAAAAACGATTTAGATCGCGAATTAAATAACTGGGTTCGTCAATACGTGGCAGATCAGGATAATCCGCCACCTGAAGTTCGCAGTCGTAAACCTCTTCGTGAAGCCCGCATCATTGTGAGCGATGACGAAGGCAACCCGGGCTTCTATCGAGTTGAAATGAATGTTCGTCCTCACTTCAAGTATATGGGTTCGAGCTTTACATTATCACTTGCTGGTAAGTTGGATAAAGAATAAGTATCAATGCTTAATTGCATTTGTATTTATGTTTTTAACTTAAATAATAAAAGGAAAGTATTATGGCAATCCCAGCCTATATGACTATCGAAGGTCAAAACCAAGGTGAAATTAGCTCTGGTGCTCTATCTGAAGACTCTGTGGGTACTGCGACTCAAGAAGGTCATGAAGATGAGATTATGATTCAAGCGTTTTCTCACAACGTACCACGCGGTACTAATGAGCAAAGCGGTCAGATCACTAGCATGCCTGCTATGAAGCCAATGAAAATCACCAAGTTCATTGATAAAGCATCTCCGCTTTTACACAATGCTTTGACAACTGGTGAGCAACTGACTCTAGAAATCAACTGGTACCGCATTTCTGCAAGTGGTGAAGAAGAACTTTACTACGTAATGGAACTAGAAAATGCTGTTCTAGTTGACATTGAAACTGTACTACCAAGTGTTGGTGATCCTTCACAGTCTCACTTGGCTCACATGGAAGTACTTCACATTAACCCAGGTGCTATCACTTGGACTCACGAAGCTGCAGGCACTGAAGGTGCTTACCGTTTCGGTTCTAGCGCTGCATAAGCTAGTTACATGTGAAAATAAAAGTGGTAGCCAAGTGCTGCCACTTTTAATGGATTTTTTATGAAGTATATTACAGCCTCTATTATTTCTCTTTGCATGGTTATTGCCAGTGGATGTGCCACCAAAACCAGCTTAGAAGTTGCCCCGGATGATTGGGTATTTGAAGATCGTGCGATCCACATTCATGCACAAAGCCCATCTGATTTGAATGCGATCAGTGGCCGCCCCCATTCAGTAGCCCTTGGTGTTTTTCAATTAAGTGACCCTAATACTTTTTTAGGTTTGGCTGAAACCAAAGAAGGCGCATTACAATTGTTAAACAGCGGTCGAATTGACGATACCGTTGCACAGTTTACTCGTATTATTTTACAGCCAGGAGAGGAGAAAATCGCCACCCTTCCTAGAGCACAAGGTGCAAAGTACATCGCACTTATTTCAGGTTATTACGGCCTAAACACTGAACTAGACATTAAAGTATTCGATATACCTGTTAAACCTGCCAAAAGGGGCTTTGTTGATTTAGCCCTTTCAAACATGGGTTTAATTGCTGATGAAGCCAAGGCTATCCCAGATGAAATATTCATTGATGTTGCAATGGGAAGAAAAAGCACAAAGCGCTTTAATTTATTTGAGAAAGAAGAGCTAAACATACTGAGCTCTAGCAATTTTTAAGAATTTTAGATTTTAAGGAAGAAGATCGTGAGTAAATCTCAGCCTATTTTTTGGCATCACGGAATGTTTTTACAGCCACAACACTTTCAACAAAGCGAAGACTTTGTTACATCTCAAGTGGACTTCGTTAAACAAAATATTGCTCCGTGGTTGTGGGGCTTTACATCGCTTGATGTATCTTCTTCTGCTATTTCAGCCAAACGCATTGAAATACACCAAGCAGAGTTGTTATTTAATGATGGCACCTATGCAAAACTTAATGACAACGCATTTGTTAGCCCAAGAACGTTAGAAGGTGTTGAAATTGACCCTGAAACACCTGCCACTGTCTATTTAGCATTAAGAAAGCACTCTTCATTCAGTGATAATGTCACTAAAATTAACGACCTAAATGAGGCGTTTAATGTTAAGACACGGTTTTTTACTTTAAATGAACCTTCGAAAGTGAATGATAATTATGTTCAAGGGGATCAAGCTCTCACACAAGAGCTAACACTAAAACTAGAGCTTGTTTTAGAAAACGAAAAAGACAGCTTTACCGAGTACTCTTTAATCCCTTGCGCTCAAATAGCATTGGATGGTGAAAACCTTGTTTTGGTAAATAGTTATGTTCCACCTTGCTTAAACATACAAGGTTCAGAACAATTACATAGCCAGCTTAAAGATTTAAAAGACGAATTAGCAGGCCGTGCCATTCAACTTAAAAATGGACAAGCGGTTTTAGGTAACAATGCCATCGATGCAAATGCCTTCCGCTACAAAATGAGCTTGCAAGCATTATCACGATTCGTACCAAGATTGGCTCATGAAGTTAGCACTTTACAACTTCATCCTTGGAATATATACGGCGGCTTAAAAGAGCTTGCTGGTGAAATCAGTACCTTCACGTCTGACATTAATCTTTTAGGTGAAACCTCTGACGGCGAAATGTTACTGCCGGAATATCGTCACGATAATATTGCACAATGCTTTAACAGTGCGCGCCAATTGATCAATCAGTTGCTTAATGAGATTTCTGTTGGGCCTCAGTTTATGGTTGAGATGGTTCGTGAAGAGCAATCATTTACCACCGAAATTCCGAAAGAGTTCTTTGAAGACAGAGCAGACTTCTTCTTAGTGGTTAACAGCAAGGATGATTGGGATGATTACAGCCAATCGTTCTTCACTGCTGCAAAACTGGCTTCTAAAAATACCATTGATGTATTAATCGATCGTTCATTACCGGGTATTGGATTGATTCATACTCCGACGGCTCCAAGTGGTTTACCCAAAAAAGATCATGCCCACTATGTACGCATTGATATTCATGACGATGAATGGCTTTCTGTTCAACGCCAACAGAATTTGGTTCTGCATTGGGATGAAGCACCTGAAGAGCTGCAAATTGAACTTGTGATATTAAAGCGATAGGTGACTTATGAGATTAATTGATTTTTTTATTGATCCTATTTTAAAGATAAATGCGGTTAAAGATAACTTAGATCAGATTGATGCTGTTTGGCGCCCATTTAAAGATGAGCTAAGCAACATGCTGATTAATGCTCAAACAGAAGCGGTAAAAGCAGGCTTTCCACAAGCATCATGCTCAGAAGCGCTTTTCCCTGTAGTGGCTTACATTGATGAAGTGGTTTTAACGTCAAAATGGGGCGGTAAAGTTGAGTGGCAGCGTGAATCTTTACAGCGCAGCTTTTTTAACACCACAAACTCAGGCTATGAATTTTACGAACGTTTAAACCAGTTGAATCGTCAAGGTGATGATCGCAGCGTTAGAGAAGTTTATCTATTATGCCTTAGCCTTGGTTATAAAGGGCGCTACTTCTCCCCTCAAGATCGTCCAAAAATTGAAGAAACACGCGTATTCAATTTAGATCTATTACTGCCTAATGATGCCAACAATGTATTTGAAAAATCTACATTGTTTTCAGACGCTTATCATGAGCGCGATCAAATAAAAACAAATCGCCAGTCTCGTATTAACTTAATACCGGTATTCGCGATCACCCCTTTTGTTGCAGTGGCTGCAACTTTGATTTTCTATTCTATGCAAATTGGAAGTGGATTAACTAACATCATGGATCTGGTGAAGTAGTATGAAAACCTTTCTGAAAGTACTGATGTGGATCTTTGTAATCCTATTA
>CAJXIT010000185.1 GCA_913054055.1 uncultured Thalassolituus sp. | reverse complement strand
CCAGCTTAAACCATAAACGGTCATGGTTTCGTACATCACATCAGTCCAATCTTCAAATGTCATGACTCGGAACAAAGTCAGTAATGAAATTGAAATATCGCCCCATAATTCAGGGTTAATTTGAGCAAATAACGTTGAGCCGATTGCAGCATAAATGTAAAAAATAATGAACATTAGCAGCATCACATAACCAAGCTGAGGTAATGCTTTTAACAGCGAGTTTAAAAGCACTCTTAACTCAGGGATGATCGAGATCATTCTTAACACCCTAAAGATACGTAACAAACGACCAATAAACGCCATATCACTTTCTTCAACGGGAATTAAACTGGCCACCACAATAATGGTGTCAAAAATATTCCAAGGATCTTTAAAGAAGTGCTTCTTATTCTCTTCACCAATAAAGCGAATAGTCAGTTCGACTAAAAAGATAATCGTAATAAAACTATCAAGCCAGCCAACAGCCGTTAGCATGAGCGGCGGTAAGTCATAGGTTTTTGCTCCCACCACCACTGCCGAGAATAAAATAACGGATACAACAAACAGCTCAAACGCTTTATTGCTGCGCAGTCCTTGAAATTTTTTCTGTAAACTTAATGTATTCATAGGTTAATTATCCAACCCAGATTCCGCCATGGCCACCGCTTTGAATAAAGCACGGCCCTTGTTCATGGTTTCTTTCCACTCTAATCGTGGAACACTGTCTGCCACTACACCGGCCCCCGCTTGCACGTATAATTTGCCACCTTTGATCACTGCAGTACGAATGGCAATAGCCGTATCCATATTGCCGTTCCAGCCAAGATACCCAACAGCTCCACCATAAATGCCGCGCTTCACCGGCTCTAGTTCGTCAATGATTTCCATGGCACGAATTTTTGGTGCACCGCTTAATGTGCCTGCTGGATGGGTGGCTTTTAAAACATCCATAGCGGTCATGCCGGGCTTAGCTTGGCCTTCTACGTTACTCACTATGTGCATCACATGGCTATAACGCTCAACCACCATTTGATCGCTTAATTTTACTTCACCCACATTACTGACTCGGCCAACATCATTGCGACCCAAATCAATTAACATCAAGTGCTCGGCAATTTCTTTCGGATCCGCCAGCAGTTCTTTTTCTAATGCTAAATCTTGTTCTGGGGTAGCACCACGATAACGTGTGCCTGCAATCGGTCGAACAGTAATGGTGTTGTCTTCAAAGCGTGCCAATATTTCAGGGCTGGAACCCACCACCTGGTGATCCCCCAAATCCATAAAGTACATATATGGGCTTGGATTCAATGTTCTAAGGGCTCGATATAAATTAATGGGCTCAGCATGAAAATCCACCGTCATGCGCTGACTCACAACACACTGCATAATGTCACCGGCCAGCACATAGTCTTTAATTTTATCAACCGCGTCTAAAAACGGCTTTTCGCCAAAACCAGAAATAAAATCTTCTTCTTTTACTTCCCGGGGTTTAATCAAAGGCTGGCCAATTTGACCTTGATAAGAGCGACGTAATTGACCACGCATAATCGTAATTTTACGCTTGGCTTTTTCGTAAGCATTTGACTGAGATGGGTCTGCGAGTACGATAAAAAACAACTTACCGCTTAAATTATCAAACACCATGAGTTCTTCGCTTTGCATCAACAAGATATCAGGATTACCAATCTCATCTTCGGGGCAACTTTGTGCCAATCGTGTTTCGACGTAACGCACAACGTCATAACCAAAGTAGCCCACTAAGCCGCCATCAAATTTAGGCAAGCCTTCTACCGGTGCCACTTTAAATTGAGCTTGATAATCAGCAATGTAATCAAGGGGGTCTTCAACATCGCGCTGTTCTACCACTTGACCTGCGTCTTCGATCGTAACCGTGTGCTGATTCACTTTCAGTACACGGTGGCATGGCAGGCCAATCATACTGTAACGGCCCCATTTTTCGCCGCCCTGAACAGATTCAAGCAGATAGGAGTAATTACCCTGTGCCACTTTAAGGTAGGTACTTAGGGGTGTATCCAAGTCGGCCAGTACTTCGTGAAAAACAGGTATTCGGTTGTATCCCTGCTTTGACAGCTCAGAAAATAATGCTGGTGTCATGATCTAAATCCTAGAAACAAATATTGAAATAAACGGTATACGTAACGGCAGGGCGCTAAAGATGACGTATGGCAAACACAGGGGCGCGCCCTGCTACAGCCATCGCTTGACATGGAGACTAATATTAAACCGTGTGTGGCAAAAACGTGCTCGCACCCGTCTATTCCTACATATGAAAATGATCCGATACTATACCAGCGAACGTATAAGCCTTAAAGGAAATCGGCGATATATTAGGCTATATTTACCTGTGTAAAGGAGAAATTATGAACGCTCATGGCCATTTTGATCTTTGGGTCGATAACAACGTGATTCTTGCACGTGCCAAAGGTCAGTGGAACGAAGAGATGGCCCAAGTCTTTTCGTCAGAATTCAAACGTATATCACAACCCCTAATCCTCCAAAATTGGGCGCATATTGTATACCTAGATGACTGGGAGCTTGGCACACCGGATTTGGAACCCATAATCATAGACCTTGTGACTTGGCTGATTGAACACAACTTAAAACGGACCGCACAAGTGTATAGCCCCAACATGCTTAAGAAGTTTCAAATGGATCGTATGGTGAAAGAAACACTAGGGGAGTTCGAACGTCGTATATTTCCTACCGAAGAAGAAGCCTTCGCCTGGCTTCAACAGGAAGACTATAGCGTAAACAGACAACTCCTATACCCGCTATCGGCATAACCCACATGAGCACAAGTAAAAACCGCACTCCCTTCTTTAAAGCAGTTTTAAGCGTTTTCGCTGCGGCTTTCGGCGTGCAAAGCCGTAAAAACATGGAGCGTGATTTAAGTGCTCATAACCCCATGATTTATGTTGTAGCCACCTTGGTATTCCTGGCTGTGTTTATTGGAGGTTTAATACTGGCCGTTTACTTGGTAGTACCTAATTAAACCCCATCATCCCTGTTTTTTGTTCAGTCGAGAAACCAGTTTTTTCACGTAAGGATTGGGTTGATCAGATATTTCACACACACCCTCAGGGAAAATACGGTTTAACTGACCTAAATAAGGTTTCATATCCAAGCCTCCGTACACACCTTGTTTCATTGCCTCAGTCACACTGATCTTCTCGCACTGTAACGTATCATCATAAATACTGCCGCCCGCTATGATTCTCGAATGGGAATAATGAGGAAAACGCTTCTGACATTCACCAGAATACTTTGAATTCCAAGCTCCATCCCAAGTATTGGGTTGATTATCTATGATGTTATTAAAGCGGTCATAACAACGATCCCCAGCCGACTTAGGTCTATTTTGCGCAAGTGATTTCTCAGGGTGTTTCTTAATGTTAATCACCCACTGATCCAACACCCTTAACGCATCGGCTATGGGCAAGCTTTTAATCAAATCTCGCCTAGGTAAGCTGTCATCTTTTTCCGACATCCATATTAAATGATGCTCAGTGTTTCCCATGGCGGCCTCAATCCGCTTCCGTGAGGTAAATGATGCAACGCTGTGATGCATATCTAATTTATGATCCAAATAATGACGCAAATCTATCATGGGGATATTTGAAACCCCCAAGAAAACCAATCCAGAATCATAACTGGCTTTAACAGCAGCTTGACTGCCTTTGGTTCTTGACGCATGTTTTTCCTGTCCTTCATGGGTCATATTATGATGACTCCATACAGATAAATCACGAAATGAGTCATCGCCACTGATATGCCAAAAGCGTTCATTTTCCATTTCTGCCACAGGCTTCCAACCGCCAACGCGCTTATTAATATCAATAAAATTTCGCACAGATAAATTACCCGAGGTAAGCGCTTTCAAACCATATTGCACACCGTCATTATTCCAAAATCTTTGCCCTAAACCTGTTTCATCCGTGCCATAAATGTGGGTTAAATCCCCCCAGTGACTCCAATCTACCTGACCATAAGTCTGTTTAGATATAGCATGATATCCAGAATAAAATTTGGGGTTATTAATGTGTTGTGAGGGACCGCGCCAACCATTAGTACACTCACTTGCCCCGCTTGGCATTAGGGTAATATCCCCCGTTAAAATCCCAGCAATGCCTTGTAATTTACCATACCGATTTTTCACATCGTCCAAAGCATTAGAGCCTTCGATAAGCGTTCTGTTTGGCCAAGACTGCCACATATCGTCATCACTGATCACATCAAAATAATATTCCAATAACTCGCAGTCCAGTGCGTAATTCACTTGCGTAACCATATCCGGATAGGAATAAAGAGGAATAGCGGCATCGATAATACCGTGATGGTTTTGCGCTAATAAGTATTGCTGAATAGCGCCCCCGGATGCGCCCATCCCTACGGTATATAAAGGCTCCCCGTAGCGAGCAGTAAACTGTCGCTTAACACGTAAGGCCGTGTCTTCACTCAACCAAATATCATAATGATTGGATGTTTGTGTACCGGTACTGAATGCTACGGCATAACCATTCATTAATTGTGGCTCATGTTCGTATAATAACTTAGGAATATTAACCGTTCCTTGTTGCCGACCGACACCCACCCCCCCTTTGAAGCGGTATATTAATCGGTTATTCCATTTATCATGATTAAATTTATCCGGCATATCAGAACTTGAAACAGGTATGGCCAACACATAAATAAACCGATTAATTGTGCCGGTTTCCACTCGAATAAACTTGGCATCCGACTGCTCAAACGCAGACCGATCAGCCACTTTGATAAAGCCATTTAACGCATCATCTTTTACAAAGTATTCCACTCTCGTTTTTAAGCCACAATCTTTACTGTAACCAATAACCTTCTTTTGCTTACTGCCTGATTCATCTTCAGCGTATACAGAAACCCCAATAGCGTCTTGATTATCAATCACAGGCTGGCCTAAATTTGAGCGCTCTCCTGAACATAAAAACGGGTAGTCATTGTCTCCTGCAAATAAAGGCTCATGAGGGCCTATACGGCCATACTTAATTGGAAATTTAAACGTTTCTTCAGGCCGAATTAACTCTCTAGGGTGCTGACCTTCATAGCTTTTTAATAGAGGGGTTAACGCAAAGCCTTGTGGTAGCCCATGTATAGAAACATCACTGGGCTTAGGTAAAAACGCTCGCTCTAAACGATCGTTCATCACCCCTAAACTGGTGATGCAGATTAATAGAACCAGTGCCAGAAAGAATAACTTTTTCATGGATCCCCCAAATGTTAGTACCTGTATTTAAATCTAGCCTTGTAGGTATCTTTTAACAGGCACCATTTAATTTCTAAAACCTGCCAGCTCAGAACAAAATACCATTTCAGGTTTTGTCATTTGTTGATTCATGGCGTGTAATTTTCCAGTTCAGGCGTGACACTGTCTAACAGATAAGTGAAGACAAACTTAGTTAACTGAGAATTCAGTTTGGTGCAAACAGGGCAAGTGTTTAATTAGCTGTCAATTATTCCATATACCCATTAGCATGAAATACCGAAGCTTTTATTACTTTTTATTCCATATTTACATTCCGCTACGAATTCACCAAACACACTTACACTGCCTTACAATGAGTTCGCCATTTATTGTTTAAAATGTGAACTCATACAGGCTTTAAGTGGGCATTTATCACAATGAAAAAAATTCTAAGCTGCTGCCCAGTTGTCAATAAAGAAGTCCGAAGCCTGGTTCCCTCTGACTTTCAATTTCAACCTGGAAAGCCTGTATCGGCTTTTGATGCCAGCATTTATTGGCTACAAGAAAGCGAAGTAAATTTGAATTTTTACAGTGGAAACAAACTGATTCAAAACTTTGGAACGTTTGACGACAAAGAAGGCTACCTAACCTCTTTGGATCATGCCTACCGCCTAGCCAAGCAAATCATTGTTGCCAATGGACTGAATACATTCTCTAATGAATGCCTTAAAGTTAAAATTGACATCACCCAAACACCGGTATTTGAATTATTTACAGAAGAGGTAAAGTTTAGCTGGGGAAGAAACGCCACATGGCGTCAATATGAGTCGGTTGCAGATGACTGGAATGAGATCGAATTCAGTGATCAGGTTATTTCAAGCAAAAATGTGCTCAGACCCATGAAGAGAAAAGCCGTTCTTCAACAGCATCTTGTATTCAGTTCTAAAATACCAAGCTCACAGTTTTTAAACGCCATTGATGCCTTCAAAAAAAAATGGCAAGTGCAAACCGAAGACAAACCTAATTATTCCAAACGCCGAAAGTAAAGCGCTCGTTGCCACCATAGTCTTTGCCAGAGCCCACACCAGAGTATCCTAGCTCTCTTAGCTTTCTTTGTACGCTATCCGCTTGCTGCCAACCATGCTCCATCAGCAAGATTCCATCTTTATTTAGAAATCCCTTAGCTTGCTCTGCAATTAAAAATAAATCTGAATAACCTTGCTCATCAGCGATGAGTGCTGACTCCGGTTCAAAGCGCACATCCCCCTGGGATAGATGCACATCTTGTGCATCAATATACGGGGGGTTGCTCACAATCAAATCAAACGTTTTGTTTTGAGCAATACTGTCAAACCAACTGCTTACCATAAACTCTACATTTTGAATGCGATTACGCGCTTGATTCTCTTTGGCCAAAGTAACGGCCCCTTCAACCACGTCTAAACCAATGACTTGCGCACTTGGCAGCTCAGATGCCAATGCAAGAGCTAAGGCGCCTGTACCTGTTCCTAAATCTAAAATATGTTCTGGGGTTAAACCTTGATCCAACACCCACTCTACTAAAGACTCCGTATCAGCCCGAGGGATTAAAGTATGCGGTGACACTTTAAGATCCAGATCCCAAAATCCTTGAGAGCCAATAATATAGGCCACCGGCTCTCCCTTTTTACAGCGGGCCATGAGGCTCATAAATGCTTTTTGTTGCTCAATGGTGAGCAGCTGACCCGAATCGGTAAATAGGATATTT
>CAJXIT010000184.1 GCA_913054055.1 uncultured Thalassolituus sp. | reverse complement strand
CACGACGCTCTTCCGATCTTGCCATTCATGATGTATATGGCGGCAATAAAATTCGAAAATTTGAGTTTATTGTTCCTGAGATTCAAAAACAGAAAGCAAACCATGTGTATACCTTTGGTGGAACCGGCACCAATCACGGAGTTGCAACGGCGGTTATTTGTAAGCAGTTAGGTCTTAAAGCCAGTGTCATTACTTTTCATCAGCCTCATTCAAAACACGTACAGAAAAATCAAGAGTTAATGCAAAGGTTTGGCGCCAATGTGATGAATGCGGGCTCGATTTATTGGGCGTTAATGAAATTTTATTTAAACCCTAGGCGCTTTAATAAACGCAACTACTTTTTACCTGCAGGTGGTGCCACACCAGTGGCCACATTTGCTTATATCAATGCCGCCTTTGAACTTAAAAATCAGATAGAAAACGGTCTGTGTCCCGAACCAAGTGAAATATACGTAGCAGTGGGTAGCTCTTCTACTTTAGCTGGGCTGACGTTAGGCTGTGCTTTAGCTGGTCTAAAAACCAAAGTCACGGGTATTCAAGTGTTTAATTCGCATATTGGCCCTGTGGAGACGTGTACAGAGGGTGTTATTTCATCAGTTATGAACACGGCGCTTACGAGTATTCGGCAGTATTATCCAAATGTATCTAGCGACTTGCCGAGTGTGCATTTAAATGGGGATTTTTTTGGTCCAGGCTATGGGGAATTAACCACGGAGACATGTGAAGCAATCAAACGGGGTGAGTCTTACGGGTTAGCGTTAGAGCAGACTTATAGCGGTAAAGCATTTGATGCTTTTTTAAAAGCTAGTAAAAATACACAAGATCCCATTTTATTTTGGCAAACTTATAACTCACAGGCTTTGCCTTAATAATGTCATATCCGCTTCCTAGTGGAAGCGGATAGTTCTGAATAGGCCAAACTCAACATTAACTGTCTGACTGAAATGGATTACTGAATAAATCAGAGTTAAGGAAGTGATCATCCGTTAATGCTTTTAAAAAAGCTTTTAGTTGATGCTTCTCTTTTTTAGACATATTAAATCTAGCTGGCTCACCTGTTACAGGGTTTCTTAAAAAAGGTGATAGATCAGGGTTGTCCTGAATGCCGTTATTATAATGATTGATCACATCTTCTAATTTCTCAAAACGCCCATCATGCATATAGGGAGCACTGACCTCTACATTGCGCAGCGACGGCACTTTGAACTCACCGTTACCAGCCCCTTCATCCATATTTGTGGTATCTAATCCAATGTTATGTGGAGCATTGGTGATTTGAGCCACTGTACTATGGCAGCCGCCACAGCCGAATCCACCTTCGGCGGGGAGTAACTCAAATAATTTTCTCCCGGCTTCCTCATCATGACTAAGTACATGGCTTAAATCATTTTCAGAAATATTGGAAGTGCTGGCACTGACTAAGGCGTCGTCGTATTTGCTTTGGTAGGAAACCATAGCACGAGTAAATTGAGCTAAAGCCAGTGAAATGCGTTCAGTTGTTATGTCTTCGCTACCAAATGCGTTAAAAAATAATTCTGGGTAGTAATCCAACTGGGTTAACTTAATGACTAGCGTATCCAGTGTCATCCCCATTTCAATATCGTCTTGTATGGGCATCAATACTTGGTCTTCAAGCGTGTCGGCTCGCTCATCCCAAAAAAAATGGCCAGAACCATAAAAGCGATTATTAGCCAAAGACATAGAGTGTCGGCCAGTTAACCCACCTTGAAAGCCTTCACTTAAAACGGCCTCATCAGTAAACCCGGTATTTTGTTTATGGCAACTTGCACATGAAACCGCATCATTAATAGAAAGCGCATCATCGTAAAATAAAACGCGGCCCAAAGTTGCACCTGTGTTGCTGATGGGGTTGTGATCGGGGGAATTGTCATGATTAATGGCTGAATCATCACCGCTTAAAAAGTGTTGAGGTAAATTGGTTTCAGCATAGCTGACATAATCAAATGTGGTATTGGGTAAACTTAGGATTTTGCCGTTTGTTTCTACAAATGACGGTGTCTCTTCTTGATCCTGTTCCAGTTCACTCAGCTCCACCTCTGGAAGGCAGGCCGCTAGGTTTAACGTTGCAAATGCCAGTAATGCCGTTTTGATTATGCCTTTTAGTAATGCGCTCATAGATTTACCTCTCAGCTCTATAAGGGTCAGAAACGGGGCTGTTTCTAGACCTATAAGCAGATAACGAGTGATCTCTGATTTGGTTGACATATTTAGAGAAATATTTTTATACGATGTATTTAAGAGCTGTAGATAAGGAGTGATGGGTTTGAAGCATTAAATTAACGATCAGTCAGACTGCTTTTGTTCCCCCCAAACACCTTTTGACGTTAGCCATTTAATGGCTTCTTCCATAGAAAAAACATAGTGGTGCTGTATAACATCTCCCATATTTAACTCTTGGGCGGCTGCTAATTTAAGACTGTTTTCTGGGGCTAATACTAGATTGAATGTCATGCCTTGTGCTTCAGCCCAAGCAGTAAAATCAGCAATCATTTCTTTTGCTTCGGGTGTGTAAAGCTCCCATTGCCTAGCGTCTCCTAAAATAGCCCAGTGAGGGGATAATAGTGGCAGGTATTTAGTGGCAATTTGTTCTCTTAACCACTCCAGTTCCGCTGTACCAGTTGGCCCAATGACTTTAATAAGTAAAGTATTTCCCCACACTTCAATTTGGAACTCTGCGTATCTTTCAGTCATACAATCACCTTTAATTGGCAAATAACTGAGTATGGCTTCATTATAGTTGAGTCGGTCTTATCTACGTAAAAACAAACGCTTAATAACAAAGCGCTCTAAACGTAAGATGCTAAAGACGATTCCTCGAAAAAGCTCGATGAATCATAATGAATTGTAAATAAGTCAGTTTCTAAGAGTTAAGTGTTATCCCGCATGGCTCCATTGTTTTGGCGACTGCCCATACATACGTTTAAACTCCCGACTAAATTGAGAAGAGCTCACATAGCCCACTTCCATGGCCGCTTCATTAACATTTTTACCACCGGCTATTTTCATGGCAGCATTATTTAGCCTCATGGATTTTACAAACTGAATGGGTGACATGGTGGTGGCTTGCTTGAATTTTCGGTGAAACACCGCGCGACTCATGCCAACTTGAGACGCCATATCATCAATGGTGATGCTCTCCCCAAGGTTTGAAGATAAATAATCAATTGCTCGGGCAATTTCGTTACCCACGCCAAATGCACGCCGGGCTGAGCTGCCTGCTTCTCCTTTAAGAACCGCATAGTAAAGTTCTCGTAAGCGGCTCTCCCCAAGAATAGCGGTGTCAATCGGGCTGTCTCCCAGTTCCAATAATCTTAATAGTGCTTCAGAGAAATCTGTGTCCCATTTGGCTAAAGCTAAGCCCTGTGGCAGTGAGCCTGCTTTAGGGGGTCTAATAGCGCCATTGGCGCTTTCCATTTCAATGGCCAGCTCTGTCATGACTTTGGTATCTAATGAGATATAGACACCCAGCAGCGGGTTCTCAGCTGATGCCTCCGGTGTGCCTGCTTCAACAGGCATGGACATGCAGCAGCACAGGTACTGGTCGCTGTCATACTTGAACCTTTGTCCATCCAGTATGGCTTCTTTGGTGCCGCTCACAATGGCCACGACGGTAGGTTCATACACAGCAGGGGCGCAGCGCATAGCGTCTGAGACCCTGAATAGCTGAACCCCGTTAATGCCTGTTTCTATCAAGCCATCGCTATGGATTCGGCTTTCTACCCGCTGTTTTATCTTATCTTTTATCATGTGGTTAACGCCTGCGAACTCTCATATTGATACGAATAGGCATGTTTTAGAGAGTATATCGCCTATCTAGATTCTCTATTGAGATTTATAGTTCTTCCTAGATCAAAAAGCAACCAATTTAAGAATTCAGATATGGCAGTCAGTTTAATCCTCTGCCGATCAAACTAGATATAAATACTTAGGAGTTTGAACCATGACAATCAATCAATTTGGCACAAAAGGCTGGACACCCGAGCACCTAGACTCACTTAACGGCAAAACCTACTTAATCACCGGTGCCAATACAGGTGCTGGATTTCAGGCCACGCGGATACTGCTGGCTAAAGGGGCAAGTGTGGTGATGTTGAACCGAAACCCTGCTAAATCAGAAGCGGCTATTAGCCACCTAAAACAGGAATTTGGTAATGACGCCAAGGTTAGCTTTATTCAGATGGACCTCGCGGACCTTTCCTCTATTCGTACAGCGGCCAGCGTCGTGCTAGAACAGGTACAGCAGATTGATGCGCTTATTTGTAACGGTGCCATTGCTCAGATTGCTAAGCAGGAGATAACGGTAGATGGTTTTGAAAGTCAGCTAGGGGTAAATCATTACGGGCACTTTCTTTTATGCGGTTTACTGTTCGAGCGACTCGAAGCCAGTAAGGGCCGAATCGTGGTGGTATCCAGTGAAGGCCATAAAATGGGCTTAAGAGGCATGCAGTTTGAGGATATGAATTGGGATAAAAATTATCACCCCAATAAAGTTTATAGCCAGAGTAAATTGGCGCAGATGATGTTCGCTTATGAACTACAAAATAAAATTAAGGGGGCAAACAAACATGTTGAGGTTTACGTTTGCCACCCAGGTGCATCGAATACATCCCTGATTCGTGAAAGCGCAAGCCTTGCCACACGTCTAAGTTGGTCGTTTATGGTAAAGATTGGCTTGGCTCAAACCGCCGAGAAAGGCGCTTACCCAGAAGTGATGTGTGCAACAGCTGCAGGCTTAAAACAGCAAGCCTATTATGGACCAACGGGGTTAATGAACTTTGGTGGCCCGGTTGGTGAATGCAAACTTGAGTCATTTGTTTTAGAGCAGGCGTTCTAACAAAGTTGTGGGATCTCTCCGAAAAAGAAACATCTTTTAACTGGTCATTGTAGGGGGCGCCTAAAAATGAAAAAGAGTTTTTTATTAATCGCAATGCTTTTGCTGGGAACCAATATGTTAATAGCTGACGAAATAAACCAAGAATTACATAAATTGAAAGGTACTGTTCAAGACAATGAAGGGAATACTTATCGTACGGTCACTATTGGAGAGCAAATTTGGCTTGCGGAAAACCTTAGAAGCACAATGTTTCAAGATGGATCAAAGGTGAAAACAGGTTTTATTCCTGATGATGAACAAGGCAACTTATTAAAATATGGCAGGCTATACGACTGGCACGATGTTTCAAATGAACGAAATCTTTGTCCCGTTGGCTGGCGAGTAGCATCGGATGATGATTGGAAGCAATTAGAAAAAACCATTGGTGTTAGGGAGGAAGAATTAAACAAAGAAGGGTGGAGGGGCGATCATGACGTTGCTATTACACTTAAAGAATCTCAGTCAAACTCAATATGTAAAACATTTGATCAGGCCCAAGTGAATCAGCACAAGTTTTTTGCAAGACCAGCCGGTGTCAAACTTAATAGTTGGTATATCACACAGGGAATGTATACAGAATTTTGGACAAGCAGTGATGCAAATCAAAAAGAAGCGTTTGCAAGGACACTTGCCTATTCATGGTGGAATACACATAAAGGTGAGATACGACGGGAAACTTTAAATAAAACCTATATGTTTTCAGTTAGGTGTGTGAAAAAATAAATCCCCTTTATGGATCCGTTTAAATTTCAATTATTACGTATGGTTTAATATGTTTAAGTTTCTAACGTTAAGTTTTCTTTTAGTCTCTTTATTTTCTTTAACCGGATGCTCATCGGTTAATATTTATGAAGATTTAAATGCTTCAACTCCTCACAAGGTACAAGATCACGAATTAGGCATTGCATTTGGCGGTGGCGGTGTCCGTGGTTTTATGCACCTTGGTGTGATCAAAGCACTTGAAGAGCAAAGCATAAAACCAGATGTGGTAGGCGGTACGTCGGCTGGCTCCATCGCTGCGGTTTTTTACGCATCAGGTATGAGTTTTAGTGAGATGGAAGGGGCGATTAAAGATGTTGAGCTATCCGATATTGCAGACTTTGTTTTTTCCTCAAACGGCATTGTGAATGGAAAGGACCTTGCGGCTTGGATTAATAGTCAAGTTAGGTTTGATGACCTTTCACACATGCCTATTCCCGTGGCTGTGACTGCCACAAATCTGAGCACGCAAGAACTTCTTATAATTCGTTCTGGTAATCCAGGTCATGCGGTGCAAACTTCGTCTACCATTCCCGGTGCATTCATTCCTGTTGAAAACCAAGGAGACATTTTAGTAGATGGCGGCCTGCTGAGTGTTGTGCCCGTTAATACCGCAAGAAAGCTAGGGGCTAAAAAAATCATCGCTGTCGATATCTATTGTCACAACCAACCAAAACCAGAATTATCTTCTGGAAAAGTCACTTTAGCCACATTTAGAATGCAAAGCTGCCGACTGTCACAACCTGAACTGCAAAGTGCTGATGTAATCATTGCTCCCAAATATGAGCCCAGTGGAAGCGCGGCGTTTAATGAAAAGGCTCAAGCCATTGAAGCGGGTTATTTAGCCGCAATGGAAATGATGCCTGACATTAAAGCTATGCTGCTTAATTAGACATGTTCGCATTGATTACGCGTTTAAAAAAGCCAATGTTGATGGCAGGTAAATAGGGGGTAGGGCGAATATTGGCGTAGATGCTGATGCGCGTTTGATTTTCAAGCGCTTGCCCACGGCAATGAAAACCACGGATATCCGCTATCACCAGTGTATTGGCTTTTACCGGGTAGGGCGTTAGCTCACCATCGTTTAGAGCGCTTAACTCATCTTCCGAAAAGCGAAAGGCGCCGCCCTTATTTTCTTGACTAGCCTGAATGCTGCGCTGTTTCTCCCACGCCAAACGGTTTTGCGACATCTTGTGTGTGCCAGGGGCATAGTGAAAGGGTCCATGCTCAGGTTTCACATTTTCTAAAAAATACCAAAGCTTAATGGCTGAATGAAACGTATCACGATGAATCAGTTTTTGGCTGTCGGCATTTTGCTCTTCACGGCCATGAAACAACTTATACAAATAATATTT
>CAJXIT010000183.1 GCA_913054055.1 uncultured Thalassolituus sp. | reverse complement strand
AAAATGGGAACGGCCCGCTTTTTAAATAGCCAATTTGATGAAAGCCTTAATCTTGCAGGAAAGACTGGCACCAGTGACAGTCAGCGAGATAGTTGGTTTGCAGGATTCAGTGGAGACAAGTTAGCAGTTGTTTGGGTGGGCCGTGATAATAATAAAACAATGCCGGTAACCGGTGCTGGGGGAGCATTAAGAATTTGGGCTCATACCTTCAAAGACTTGCCATTAAAACCCCTTTATCCATTGCCTACCGAGAACATCGTTGAGCATTGGATTGATGTGAATAGTGGTGCGATCTCTCAAGAAAACTGCCAGGGTGTAATGAAATTCCCATTTATAAATGGTAAAACACCTACTCAGACAGTGGATTGTCAAACTGGGTCAAGCAAGACTTGGTGGAATACATTATTTGGTGAGTGAAAACGTTTATTGCTTACTGGTTGTAAAAGCATTGTTGGTTAAATTGTGGTTATGAGATTTGTTTTAGTATTTTTGGTTGTTTTATTAAGTGCGTGTTCAGCACCTCAGTATCACCCTACCGCTACCTTAAGCAGTGAAGTATTTGATGAGCTTCCCAATTGGTATGACGATCGTTTGGGCCTGCAGTTGCTTGGTGCTAATCAATATCCCAGTGGGCCTCATGGTACTTTGCTGCAGCAAGCGGATTTAGCGTTCACCCAAAACAACCTTCAGGCATGTCAAATCTACTTAGAGCGTGCTCAGCGCATTGAAACTCGTAATGCAGGCATTTATGTGCGCCTGAGTTATCTTTATTGGCTGCAGCAAAAGCCGCCACAAGCATTGCAAACGGCCAGAAGAGCTTTATCTGTGGTGGGTAACGATGATCGGGCTAAGCATGAAATTAACCGATTAATCTCAGCCATCCAAAGCCTTTAGATTGTTATTTACACGGTTTTCAAAGCCAGCTTAGCCATAAGCTGGCTTTTTTTATGGAAAATCAGTGGTAAATTGTGACCGGAACAAAAACTGCACGAATCGCTGCTTCCCTTGAACACAGGGCCGTGTGTTCATCTATCACCGCCTCATCCACAAAGTTATGCACAGCTTTTGGGGGTAACCTTACAACATGGGTATATGATTATAAAATAGACATAACCCTTCACAAGCCAATGAAATATAAAGAAAAAAATTGAATCCTAAGGGACTCATAAATGGCTATGTGGGAGATAAACGGGTTTTTAGTGCGAGTTATGAACAGCTTTACTCACACCATGTCATTCACTGAATCTCGCTTTATGAAAACAAGTGTTCGCCAAGTTCGATTTTCCATGTCTCAAAGCGTCTAAAATTAGGCGTGTATCGTCTGCTGGCCAAATTAAACATTCATCTATAATGATCTTTTAGAGTATGTACTCTAGATCAATTGGCCCTTATAACTTGAGTTGTTCCGGCATGCCTAAGTTATGCAGGTTTAGTGATGTGACAAGCCAACCTATCACAGTGTGCAACCACTCATTTAGTTTTTTTCTGAATGAGTAAGGAAACAATAAAAATGACAATAATAAAAAGATTAACGCTTTTATTAGCAATGACCTTTGCCATGCAAAGCCAGGCCTGGTTTTGGGATTCATGGTTTAAATCCACTTATACAGAAACAAAATATCCCATCGTATTGGCCCACGGATTATTAGGGTTCGATGAAATATTGGGAATTGAGTATTGGTATAAAATCCCTGCGGATTTACGCAATGACGGTGCAGAAGTGTATGTGACTCAAGTGAGCAACACTAACTATACAGAAGTGCGTGGAGAGCAATTAATTTCTCAAATAGAAAACATAGTCGCTATTAGCGGTTCACCAAAAGTGAACTTGATAGGCCACAGCCATGGCGGGCCAACTATCCGTTATGTTGCGTCTGTTCGTCCTGACTTAGTGGCGTCGGTTACGACGGTAGCAGGTGTCAATAAGGGCTCTAATACAGCTGACTTTTTACGTCAAATACCAGAAGGTTCTGTATTAGAAGGTGTGGCGTTATCTATTGTTAACGGCGTGTCCGGTTTACTGGATTTTCTTTCAGGCGGCGGTTACACCCCTGATGCATTAGGAGCTTTGACCTCGTTAACTACTGAAGGCTCATTGGCATTCAATGCATTGCACCCACAAGGTGTGCCTACCACCGCATGTGGTGAAGGTGCCTATAAAGTGAATGGTATTCGCTATTACTCTTGGAGTGGCGGCAGCGTATTAACGAATGTTCTTGATATTTCGGACCCAATCATGGCGATTACTTCTATTCCGTTTGGTTCAGAAAATAATGATGGCTTAGTGGGTACGTGCGATAGCCACTTAGGGCAAGTGATTCGTGATGATTACGCCATGAATCACTTAGATGAAGTCAACTTATTGTTTGGCATTCATCATTTATTTGAAACGGACCCGATTACGACGTATCGTAATCACGCTAATCGTTTGAAAAATGCAGGTCTATAATGGTTCAAGAAAATTAATTCAGTAGCAGGCTACTACTGATTAGTTTTTACTTTAACCCCAAATACTTATGGTGTTTGGGGTTTTTCATGTAATCTGGTTCAACCTCATAATAAAAATAAAAAAGTATGCTGAATAAAATTTCTATCATTGCAGTGGTTGTGGTTCTGACGGTAATAGTGGTTCTAGTGAATAAGGGGCCTGCAACTCCTTCGGTTGTTAATTCAATGGGGGGCGCTGAGTCGGTTAATTCTCAAAATGAAACAGATAAATTCGAACCTGGTTTAGTGGCCAAAACTCAATCAAATATTTTACCTGAACATTTAAAAAATACTTCGCTTAAAGGCACCAGTATTGATGGTCTTTACCCTGTTGATGGCAGTGGTAATTTGCTGTTAAGTAAAGATATAAAGAATCGATTTGAATATTTTTTATCAACCATGGGAGAGTTTGAAGTTGCTCAGGTTATGGATATGATCAAAGAAGACATTGCTTTGAATCTAGTTAGCCCTGCTAAAGAGCAAGCCTTAAAATTATTTGATGATTACATTGCCTATAAATATGCCTTGGCTGATCTTGAAGCATCGCTAGATTCGCCAGAAGAGTACGAAGTAAATGACATTGAACGCATGCGTTCACAACTTCAACAAATGCGAGATGTAAGAAGAGAATATTTATCCACTGATGCAGTGGATGCATTTTTTGGTTTTGATGAAATGTACGATGATTTTATGTTAGCGAGATTAGAGGTGCAAAATAATCAACAACTGAGTGCTCAAGAAAAACAGCAACAGCTGGATGGGCTAGAAGACAGTTTACCGCAAGATGTACAAAATATGCGGGAAGAAACCCAAAGAATCAGCCAGATATTCCTTTTAACTGAAGAAGTAAAAAAGCAAGGGGGGACTGAGCAAGAGGTTTATGAAATTAATGAACAAGAATTTGGTCAAGAAGCTGCTCAACGATTACAAGCACTTGAGCGCAAGCGTAACGAATGGCAAAGCCGAGTGAACAGCTTTATGGCGAAAAAACAAAGCATAGAGGGCGATGAAAACTTAACGAGTGGCGAAAAGTTAACGGCTATTGAAGACACACGTTCGGCCATGTTCGATCAGTCAGAATACAGGAAATTATCAGCTTATGAGCTTATGTATGAAGAGGCGAGTGCTCAATAACCAACGCTTAAGTATGGGCTGGTCTAATTCAGCTGAGTTGAGGATTTTATGCAATGGTTCGAACAAATCAGGGTTGCTGATTAATAAATTCTCGCCAAATAATTCAGCAGGCACATCTTTTGGTGGTTGAATAAAATGGCCCACCTTTGCGCCAGCTTCTTTTGCTATTAATTGTGCTGCCGCAAAATCCCAAGGACTAACGGATTCGTAATAAGCATCTAAGCGGCCCTGCGCTACCCAGCAAATGTCTAAAGCGGCGCTGCCTAAACGCCTCACGTCAGCCACATGATTTAAAATCTTATGAAGCCGTTTCATTAACTGCGGTAATACTTTGCGTTTATCGTAAGGAAAACCGGTAGCAATAATGGCTTTATCCAGTTGCATGGTATTGCTGCAAGTAAGTGGTTGGTCATTTAGCCAAGCCCCTTGATTGCGAATGGCACAAAACATTTCACCTTGAAACGGGTTATAAACAACGGCTACTTGAACGCGACCTTTAACCGAATATGCAATGCTAACGGCCACTTGTGGGTGATGGTGGGCATAATTTACAGTACCGTCTATTGGGTCAATAATCCAAAGGGGGGTATCGTTATATTGTACGGAGCTTAGGTCAGGGTTAGATTCTTCTGCCAATATCTGATGGTCTGGGTAGGCTTTTGCGATGGCTTCTGTGATTAATTTATCCGAAGCTAAATCGGCATCTGTTACCAATTCAATATCTTGTTTGAATTGCACATTTAAACGGCTATGTGCACGCATGCCCACAATTAAATCCCCTGCATTTTCAGCAAGGTGACGGGTAAAATCTAGAATACTTTCTAACTGGTTGGATGCATCAGACATACTAGACACTTATTGTTAGGTTTATGCCTTTGATTGTAATGGACGTGCTTCATCAATGTACAGTGAATAAAATGTGTCTTTATCAGTAGGAATGCCAAAGTAGTAGCCCTGATAAGAGTCACATTCTTGTTCTTTTAGAATATCCAGTTGGGCAATGGTTTCTATGCCCTCTGCCAGTACTTTAAGGTTTAAGTTCTTTGCCATGGCAATGATGGACTTAGCCATAGCTACATCCGCTTTGTTTTCTTCTAGGTTCATGACAAAGGCGCGATCAATTTTTAACTTATCAATGGGTAAGTAACGCAAATAGCTTAAGCTAGAGTAACCTGTGCCAAAATCGTCGATGGCAAATTTCACCCCTAATTCACGAATGGTATTCAGCAAAGGTTGCACAAACCCCAAATTTTCCATTAACAGGCTTTCTGTGATTTCTAATTCCACAGATTCGGGTGTGACTCCATGTTGCATGAGCAAATTATTCAGTTTTTGTGGAAACTCCTCTGTAATTTGCAAAGCACTGACATTAATCGCCATGGTGAAATTTGGGTTCACTTTATTCCAATGCGCTAGCTGGGTTAAGGATTCATGAATGATCCAATCCCCAAGGTCATGGATAAAGCCGGTTTCTTCTGCAATGGGGATAAATTCAGCGGGGCTGATAAACCCTAGCGTAGGGTGATGCCAACGTATCAACGCTTCTGCGCCAATAACTTTACTGGTTTGAATATCCACTTGTGGTTGGTAATGAAGCTCAAATTGTTTGTTTTCAAGTGCCGGAATAAAACCATGCTCAATGGTAATTCGATGTTGAACGATGTCTCCCATTTCACTGGTGAAAAACTGAAAGCCATCGCCCCCTCTATTTTTTACTTGGTACATAGCAGTATCCGCATAGCGCCAAAGGATATGGCTATGAGTGCTGTCATCAGGGCATAGACTGATGCCAATTGAACAGCTGGTTCTTAGTTGGTAGCTATCAATGTTAAAGGGTTTTCGTAGGGCACGATTAATATTTCGAGCCAGCACTTCCACTTCGCTCACATGGGTGACTGCACGCATCAGAATCACAAACTCGTCACCGCCCATACGCGCTAAAAAATGTTGCTTGGGGATAATGGTTTGCAAACGTGAAGCCACTTTACGCAGCAGACGATCACCCAGCTGATGGCCTAATGAATCGTTAATGGTTTTGAAACGGTCTAAATCGATAAATAGCATGGCAAAGTGGTCATGGCGTCGATTGGCATCATCCACTGCATTAACCAGTTCATCATTAAATTTATAGCGGTTAAATAATTCTGTTAATGGGTCTTGAATGGCTAAATATTCAATTTGCTGGCGCACAAGTTCTCGTTCGGTAATGTCTAGAATCACCCCTTCAACAAACTGCTCCCCATTATGATCGATGTAGCAACGGCCACGATCCAATACCCACTTACGCTCCCCATGAATGGTTTTTAAACGATAAATTAATTCAAAAGGTTTTAACGAAAAATGGGCTGAGTGAGACTGTCGAGAGAAGTCATGCTTATCGTCGTCTTCAATTAAATCAAATGGTGTGGTGTTGTTATCAATGAAATGCTCTGGAGGATAACCCAGCAATTGCATTGATCCGGGGCTCACATAATCCAGCTTTTTATCTTTTACCTGTAGGCGATAAACCAAGCCAGGTAAATTACTTAACAACCGCTTGAAATCACTGCCCTGTCTTTGAAACTCATCAGAGACAGATTTTTGTTTGCGCAGTAAAAATAACTGCTGGGTAGTGAGTAAGTGATATAAACCTGAAAAAATAAATAGCCCAAATAAAACAGCGCTCATGAAAAATAGGTTGTTATCAACCCAATAACCCATAAAGTCATCAAAGTGCAAGCTGGTGACCAGATACACCTTTTCCGATTCTATTTGTAGTGCACAGGCATTTACCCAATGGGCTTGCAGGGACGATAAAGCATATATGCAATGATCGCCTTTATTATTAGCTCGGATAAATTGGTGAATCACGGGGCTGTATGACAGTTGGGTTAGATTATTGAGAGTAGACGCCACAATTTTCCCATTATGACGAATAATGCTGAAATGGATATTGGGCTTAAAATGGTGACTTAGCTGTTTTAGATACGCAGCTTGCTCACTGCGATTATCCTGCTTTAGGTCAGGCCAGTGGCGTTCGAATTGAATAAATGCGGCTTCGCTTTTATCTGAAAGGCGCTCATATGCGGATTGACGATCGCTTTGATAGCTGCCAAATAGTAAAAGCCCAACCATTATTAGCCAAATACCAGCTAGAATGCCGTAAATGCGGGCTTGGGAATGGCCTAAAAATGCTGTCTTAAGCACATTCTCTCCTATGAATATTCAGTGTCTATCGCCTTAAATTGAGTATAGACCCATACCTGCCGCAAGCTAGCCGGATAAAGCAATAATAAGTGGAAAGCTGTGTTACCTGAGTTTTAGCACAGAGGCGTAAAAATTGGCGCTTATTTACGCCCTTTATAAAGATTAACCCAGCGAAACTCGTCTAGTTCATCTAGGTCTGGCACGGTAAAAGATTCAATCTTATTTATG
>CAJXIT010000182.1 GCA_913054055.1 uncultured Thalassolituus sp. | reverse complement strand
TAGCCCCCACTCACCCAATGATACAATCAAATCATTACCAAATAGCTCAGCCAATCCCGAAGATCCTTGCACACCAGTTTGTGTATTGGCAAACACCAAATAATGAAAGATTTGCATCCGAGCATAATCCATATAACTTAATTTATAATCATACAAACTGGTGGCTGTACTGAACGTCATTGCATCAACGAATGGTACTTCTTCACCGCCACCTAAATCAAAATCTGCAGGGTCAGTACCACTGGCCTGATCATATAAATCCCCAACATCAAAATGCACGGCAATACCTTGGGCTGAAAATGCATCCACCACATTTTGTAACGCTTCCTGACGCGGTGTAATACCTTCGTCAGCCGCTTGCCCTCCTCCATTTGTAGAATCCATATAATCCACTTCGATAAAGATGTCTTTCTGCCCCGTTCTCGCACCCCAATCATAAAGAGGCAGGCCCGCAAACGTACTGCCTGATACTTCGCTACAATCTGGAATCCCGTCGGCGTCGGCATCTGTGGTACACGTCACGTCATTTGCCCCTCCGACGGTTGCAAAGTCATACAAGGACCAATCACTCTCAACATTATTATCTGAATTGGAGCTGTCTCGACCAATACTATGGCCATACTGATCCGCTACAGAAGGTAAAGCCACTGCATATGTTTCACTCCAGGCGGGTGCATTAGTGGGAGAAAAAGAAGCGCCAAAGGTTACAAAGTCTTCTGTGACTCCTGATTTCAATAACTCGATATAACCACTATTAGTCCAGTACGGAAACTTAGTACCATCTTTTACATAAATGACTCGGCTATTAGACGGATAGGTCACACTAGGATCTTGAGCTCTAATAACAATATATTGACCAGCAGAAAGAGTGACGCTAGGTAATGAAAACTCGTGAGCATTATAAACAGACCCACTATCAGAATATTTAGCCTTGAATGTATAGTCAGACATATCTACCGCAGAAGACGTTGGGTTATAAACCTCGAAAAAACGTAAAGTATTAGAATAATAGGATTCGCCGATCTCTGTAATTAATAAGCCATTACTAGCTGTATCAAACGTATTGGTTACATCGGACGCGAGACTCACGCCTAACAAATTATCGACACTTGTGGTCACTTTGATTTTATACTCGGAGCCATGATCAATATCAGCTGAACCTGTAACAGTGATGGTTCGGTTTAAATCCGATGCAACAGCTGACGTGATGCCAATACAATTAGTAAAGTTATCTTTTGAAATTTGCAGGGAGCCGGTACAAGCACCTGCGGAACCGTTGTAAGTAATCGAAGTGGTATCTAAAGGGTCGTCCGAGGTTATAATAAAAGTCGTATCCACCGCGACATTCGCTGCGCCATTACTTGGAGATAATGTTAATGCTGGTGCGCTGGCGTCACTAAATGACAATGTTACGGTAGCGGTTGCAGAAGTAGCCGAACCATCACTCAATTCCAATGTAAAACTATCCCCATTAATCCCTGTCACAGTGGACGGTTGATATTCAAAGGCTGAGGTTTCATGGTCAGTAATGACAATCGTGCCATGAGATGCGTTTGAAACCACATTATATACAAAGGTACTGGCTGCAGAATCTGCATCAGAAGCGGTTACTGTAAAAGCCACATTTGAACTAAATGCTAAACTGGATTTGGTTTGATCAAGCAGTACTGGAGCTTGGTTCCCTGCAGCTGATACAGTAATTGAAAACGGGCCAATACTGGAATCCCCTAAATCATCAGTTGCTGTAATTGTGATATTAGAAAATACACCCACATGTGAATTACTTGGTGTACCGGTTAATGCTCCATTACTCGTATTAAAGGCTGCCCAACTGGGTTTATTTGAAATAGAAAATACTGCAGTACCATTTGCAGGTGTTGAGATTGAAGGGGTAAAACTGTACGCATTGCTCTCAACAACAGTAGCACTTGGTGCTCCAGAAATCACAATGGCAGTAGGGCTAGAAGCTGCATTTACAGTAATGGAAAACGGGCCAATGCTTGAGGATTCTATATCGTCTGTGGCTGTAACCGTAATATTAGAGTACAGCCCAATGTCAGAATTAACAGGTGTACCCGTTAACTCCCCATCACTAATATTAAAAGATGCCCAACTAGGTTTATTAGAAATTGAAAAATTAACCGTACCAACACCAGCGGCTGAAACATTAGGCGTAAAACTATAAAGCGTATTTTCAGTGACACTCTCATTCGGTGTACCACTTATTTCAACACCTGATGCAGGCGTAACCACAATTGTAATTTCTGCATCACTGCCACCACCGCAACCCGCTAAAATCAAGAGCGAAGCGGCTGCTAGAGTCATATACTTCATCAAAATATAACGCCTTCATTTGTCCATCTTATTTAAAAATAGACGATACTGGCCATAAGACAGTTAAATAATGTAAGGATATGTGTCCTTATAGGTCTTATAAAAAATGATTATTAAAAAGAATGAGTACTATTGAGCTAGCCTCAGTCATACATTAGTATGTTGCGACAATAATAATCTCACGGTCATCCCTTTTGCACTTTTTATCTGGTTTTGCCCTAGGGGCTGTCTGCTTATTAATTGTGATCATTGCAAGAGATTTTGGTCACCTCAAGGTGGGGAAAACGTTTGTAGCCCTATTAACCACAGGCTCATGTTTCTTAATCCAAGATATTGTTCATTCTCCATGGAATCATTTTGCAAGCTCCATATCGACCATGGTGCCCGCCCTATTCTGGCTGTTATGCCAATTAGCGTTTGCTTATCGCCCTAAAATTAAATCCTTTGCTGGTCTCATTGCGCTTTATACATTTATTGCCCCCGCCATTGGAAAACTCACCGATACCATTAGTAACCCTGAGTCCACCTGGTATTTTTTCAGCTGGACCCTGGGAACGTATCTTGAGTATGTCGTCATCGCTTTGGGCTTATGGACTGTCATTTCTCACTGGGAAGATGACTTGGTTGAATCTAGCCGTAAGTTACGTAAAGCCTTACTGATCAGCGTAGGGGTAACAGTTTTACTGGTGGTTATCCCTATGAACACAGGCCTGTTCGACCTAAAAATTTCCTATATTGCCATTATCGTGGCCGCTCTTTCTTGCTCCCACTTCTTGATAGAAGGCAAAAAAGGGGTGTTGTTTGGGCTACAAGCGATCAGTAATGATTCTGGAGAACAACCTAAAGTGGCACCTAGCTTTGAGGCCAAACCTCAAGAATCAATTGAGGACGGGCAACAACACAAACTCAATGAACTCATGAAACAGGGGTTTTATCGTACTGAGCATCTCACCATTAAGACCCTAGCCAACGCCTTAGACATGCCCGAATATAAAACCCGAGCGCTAATCAACCAAACCCTTGGGTACCGAAATTTTAACGATTACATTAACCAGCTTCGAATACAGGAAGCTGCTCAACGTCTTCTTAATGAACCAGATACACCCATTTTGAATATTTCATTGGATGTGGGATATCGAACCTTAAGCTCTTTTAATCGAGCCTTTAAAGATATTAAGGATACAACACCTACTGAACACCGTACTCAAACCTCTACTCCTCGCTAAGCCCTAAGCAATTCTTAATTTTTTAAGAATTGCACACACCACAAAATACGCCAAAACACCATTGTAAGTCATTGATTTTAAAGGGATTACAGTAATTGCACAGTGCATTTTAGTATTGCAAATCGAATACCATAGCTCCAAGTTCTCCCTCCCTTTAAAGTAACTGCATTGAATATACATACTAATAATAACCACATTGCAGAGGGAAGATATGCACTCCAATACACATACCAGCCCAAATGGCTCACCATTAAATAACTGCAAAGCCAGCCATTTATTAAGTGACATCGATATTATTTTAAAAACGTCAATTGGCGATCACCCAAGCTTCGATATGCTAGCCAGCGCCTTTAATATGAGTGGTCGCACCCTTAGACGCCAATTAGCCACAGCAGGCACAAGCTATCAAAAAATGGTGGATAAATTTCGCTGTGACTACGCCATTGAGTGCTTACTTGAAGGCTCCATGAGCACAGAGCAGATTGCGGATTCTTTAGGCTTTAGTGATGTGGCCAACTTTAGACACGCCTTTAAAAAATGGTCAGGGCTTTCTCCAGCCGCTTACCAAGCTCAGTTTAAGCATTCAACCGCGGCTTAAAACTGACGATTTAGATTTCATTGTTGTTGGTTGCGAGCTTAGCGACACAAAGAAACGGCGTTGACTCTCACGAGCAGCGCTTTTTCTTTGCTCTTTTCTTTGCTCTTTTCTAGGGGCTTACTGGATACTCTAACTCTTGAACATTTATCACAAAAAAAGGCCATTAACCTAATGGCTAATGACCTTCTCACTAACTCAATACATTATGAATTAGCTAACAACTGCAAGCAGTTCCACTTCAAATACTAACGCACTGTGAGGAGGAATCGCACCTTGGCTACCTTGCTCACCATAAGCTAGATCGCTAGGGATGAATAAACGCCATTTTGAACCTTCTTTCATAAGCTGAAGCGCTTCCGTCCAGCCAGCGATTACACCGCCTACTGGGAATTCAGCTGGCTCGCCACGTTCAACAGAGCTATCAAATACACGACCGTCAGTGAAAGTACCGTGGTAGTGAGTACGTACAGTGGATTCACGAGTTGGCTGTGCACCAGAACCTTCAGTGATCACTTCGTATTGTAGGCCGCTTTCTAGAGTGACAATGCCGTCTTTTTTCGCGTTTTCAGCAAGGAATGCATCGCCCGCTTCACGGGCTTTAGCAGACAATTCTTCCTGCATTTTTTGCATTTCGCCTTGGATAACTTCGTACGCACCTTCGATCTCAGCTTGAGACAGAGGCATTTCAGCATTTGCCATGGCGTCTTTGATACCTTGTACAACACCGTCTAATTCAAAACCTGGGAATTGACTGCCTTTTAGCTGATCACCTACTTGACGACCGATTAAATAGCTAACTTTTTGAGCAGGAGTATCCATTTTCATAATCTACCTAGTAATTTAAAGCTTGGCCCTGATCAAATTAAACAATCAATCACGGCAATGATGAATTCGCCGCGCACTTTATCATAATTTAGCCGAGGTTTCAGGGCTAATACCCGTATTCCTATTCCGCAGTGAATCAGCCTAAAATGAGCTTAATGCCGACAATCAAAGTCACCACTTCATAAACCCGCTTGATCCATTTCGATCCCAAATTAATCGCCATGTGAGCGCCAACAAAGCCTCCCAGCAAAGAACCTAACACCAAGGCTGGCAACCAATCCCACTGAATCTCAGCGATCACCCCCATTGTGACTGCACCGCTGGCATTCCAAAATAAGCCTACCGATATTAAAGTGTGACCTACCGCATGTTTGTAGTTCAGTCCAAACCATTTCACTAACCACATGGTGGCAAATAAACCTGTGCCTGCGGATAGCGCCCCATTAGCAAAACCGATACAAAACAACCCTAACGCCCCAAAGGCATAGCCCTGTGTATCCCGGTGCTTTGGTTGAGCTTCGATCCCAAGCTCAGGTTTGAAGATTGAATAAAGACCCAGGCTTAAGGTTAAAACCCCTAAACAGATTTCAGCAATTCGATCATCAATTCCAACAATGATAAACGCCCCAAGCACCACACCCGGTATACCGGCCGCCAACATAAATACATTAAAACGCCAGCTGGTATGACCCTCTTTTACATTACGAATGGTGGCGCCCAACCCTAAGGCCACAGTGGCAATTTTATGGGTGGCTAAAGCCACTGAGAAAGGCAGCCCCATGAAGATTAAAACGGGTAGCTGAATCAGCCCTGCTCCACCGCCAGCAAAGGCCGAAAAAATATTTGCAATGGTACTGATCAAAAACAGTATAATCTGGTCTAACATTCAACTTTATTCACTATCTAAATACACTACGAGTTATTGGCGCGAATTATGTCCAGTTATGCCCTGTATTACTATGATCAATGTCCATTTTGCCAAATGGTGTTACGCGAAATGCGTAATACTCAAGTGCAAGTGGAGTTAATGAACACGTTAACTAACCCTGTAAATCGTCAAGATTTAATTCAAGGTGGTGGCAGAGGCACAGTGCCATGTTTACGCATTACAGGGGAAAATGGCGATGTGCAATGGATGTATGAATCATCAGATATTGTTCAATACCTAAAAAGCTTATAAGAAAAGCAACCAAAATAATTAAGCCCATATCGTTCGCGATGATGGGCTGAATTATTTTTTATTTAGTGTTTAATTCACTAGACCTTTTTGCCGTAATAAGCGCTCAACCGTATCCACAACAGTTTGCGTATGACTGTCTACCTCAAGGTTAATTTGATCCCCTACTTTCACATCTTTATACGTGGTGATGTTTAACGTTTCAGGAATCAAGTACACGCAAAAACGATCTTGTTTCACTTCTGCAATGGTCAAACTGCAACCGTTTAAGCCAATGTAGCCTTTGTCAAAAATATACGGTTTAAATTGATCGGTGATTTCAAACCACACAATGCAATTATTTTCAGGGCGCTCAACTTCAACCACGGTGACCTTGCCAAACACATGACCACTTAACTGGTGACCACCAATATCATCGCCAAAGCGTGCAGCTCGCTCCACGTTCACCTGAGTTCCCACTTCTAGCGCGTTTAAATTGGTTAAATTGAGTGTGGCCATCATGACATCAAAAGTGACATCGCATTTATCGATACTGGTGACAGTCAAACACGCACCATTTAGTGCAATACTGGCCCCTAAAGTTAGTCCTTGCATCATATTATCTGGCAAGGTGATCGATAGGCTCCATAGGCCAGTTTGCTTGTCTATGGCGTTAATGGGTAAAGTGGTTTGAACGATTCCGGTAAACATACGACTTTCCTGCAATATAGGCCGTTATTATGAACTATACTAATGGCTTATTCTCCTAGTAATTTTTCTTTTATGACACGGAAGTTAGTGGACAAAAAAATAGGGTTAGTACTCTCAGGTGGTGGCGCACGTGCTGCCTACCAAGTGGGGGTACTTAAGGCTATTTGTCGATTAATGCCCGCAGATAGCAAAAATCCATTCCAAGTGATCAGCGG
>CAJXIT010000181.1 GCA_913054055.1 uncultured Thalassolituus sp. | reverse complement strand
GACTGGCGGTGGCAATGACTGTGGCTTCTGGACATAACACTTTGGCCAATTGAATCATAATGCTGCCCACGCCGCCTGCTGCGCCCACAATTAAAAGGGTGGGAGGGGTTTGAATGTAGTGATTACGATGATCCAGTGCTAAGCGATCAAATAACATTTCATAAGCCGTAATGGCTGTTAATGGCATGGCTGCAGCTTGTGCTTTTTGGATTGTTTGTGGAGCTTTGCCGGTAATGCGTTCATCTACTAGTTGATACTCGGCATTTGAACCTTCACGGCCCACATCCCCTGCGTAGAATACGGTGTCGCCCACATTAAATAGGGTCACATCATCACCGACTGCTTCAACGGTGCCCACGGCATCAAAACCTAATATTTTAGGGTCTCCCTGCTCAGGTAATGCACGTAAGCGCACTTTACTATCAATGGGGTTCACACTGATGGCATCAACCTTTACCAATACATCACGGCCTGTGGCCACAGGGGTGGGCAGGTCTGTTTCAAATAAGGCGTTATTTTGATCAATGGGTAGGCTTTGATTGAATACGATGGCTTTCATGCTGTTCATCTTTTGGAGCACCATTAATAGGTTCATAATTAATTATGGATAATTGTACTGGTATCCCAGGCTTAAGGCGATAAAATGACGGTTCTGACAAGCACCCGTAGAGATTGCATTGTGACCGCACTGTCCGCTGAGCAAATATTAGAATTAGATCAAAAACACGTATGGCATCCGTATTCGTCATTTACCTCGCCGTTGCTGCCGTTTCCGGTAGACAGCACGGACGGTGTGCGCATTAAGCTGAAAGATGGCCGTGAGTTAATTGATGGCATGGCATCTTGGTGGTCAGCGGTTCACGGATATGGGCACCCTAAATTAAAGGAAGCGGCACACAAACAAATCGATACCATGAGCCATGTGATGTTTGGTGGCTTAACTCATGAGCCCGCTGTGACCTTGTGCGAAAAGTTAGTAAAAATTGCACCAAATGGTTTAAATAAAGTATTTATCAGCGACAGTGGTTCTGTGGCGGTTGAAGTAGCCATTAAAATGGCTTTTCAATATTGGATCAGCCAAGGGCAGGCGAGTAAAAATAAATTACTAACGGTGAAAAATGGATATCACGGCGATACCTTTGCCACCATGGCGGTGTGTGATCCGGTGAATGGCATGCATCACATGTTTGACCAGGTATTAGAAAAACACATGTTTGTTGAGGCTCCGCAGCCAGCGATTCACAGTCAGTTAAAATCTGAATTTAACGAATCTCACATTCAGTCTTTAAAAGATCAATTAGAAAATCATCACCAACACATTGCTGCGTTGATTCTTGAACCCATTGTTCAAGGGGCAGGGGGTATGCGTTTTTATCATCCCGATTATTTAAAACGCGCCCGTGAATTATGCGATGAATTTAATGTGTTATTAATTGCCGATGAAATTGCCACGGGGTTTGGCCGTACCGGTAAAATGTTTGCTTGTGATCATGCTGGTATCAGCCCAGATATTTTATGTGTGGGCAAAGCATTAACCGGTGGTTTTATGAGTTTGGCGGCGACCCTATGTACCGACAAAGTGGCCAAAGGCATTTGTGAAGGCGAAGCCGGTGTGTTCATGCACGGCCCAACGTTTATGGGTAACCCATTAGCCTGTGCGGTGGCCAATGCCAGTTTGGATTTATTAATGACGGGAGAGTGGCAACAGCAAATTGCTCGCATTGAATCCGGTTTAGAAAAAGGCTTTGCACCCGCCAAAGATTTACCACAAGTGGCAGATGTGCGAGTGATTGGTGGCGTGGGTGTGATTGAATTGAAAGAGCCCGTGCATATGCCAACTGTACAGCCCATGTTTGTTGAAGAAGGTGTGTGGGTGCGACCATTTGGAAAAAATGTATATGTGCTGCCACCTTATGTGATCAGCGAAGAAGACCTGGCATTTTTGTGTGCCGCCATGGTGAGTGTGGTTAAGAAGCTACCAATCAATTGAGTTGAATGAGATGAAAAAAAACCATGTAAGCATAGGCTTGATTAATCCTAAAGATACTCAAAATGTGGGCTCAGTACTGCGTGCCATTGGTTGTTATCAAGCCAATGATGTGTATTTTACTGGTAACCGTTATGAGTATGCGCTGAAGCATAATACCGATACCCATAATGCTGGACGCAGCTCACTGATTTCTAAAGTGGACTCTATGGTGGAAGCTCGTGATCAAAATATGCCTGAGGGCACTAAAATTGTTTGCGTAGAATTAGTGGAAGGTGCCATTCCTTTACCGGATTATCAGCATCCAGAAAATGCGTTGTATGTATTTGGGCCTGAAGATGGCAACTTGAAACAAAGCATAGTGAATGCAGCGGATGAAGTGGTTTATATTCCAACTGTGGGCTGTATGAATTTGGCTGCCACCGTAAATGTTCTTTTATACGATCGCCTTGCAAAAACCCAGCATATTGAAGGCTCGGATGATTTGATTCGTGAGAGTCGGGATAATAATAACCATTTGAAGGTTCGGTTGTAGGGGCGTCATCCCGGACCCGCGCAGCGGACTCGAAGAGAGGCGAAGCCCATTGATCCGTGATCTCTGGGGTAACTACAATTTGAGTAGATAACTTCAAACCCTAGAAGAAAATTAATCCAAAATAATAAATAGGATTTTGAATTCTGCTTGAGATCCTGATTCACGGACTTCGTCCTATTATTATGCCCTTTGGGTGCAGGATGACGGTATTAGGTTAAGCTAACTTCTTCCTATTATCGTGCAGCCTACCATCGTCATCCCGGACCCGCGCAACGGACTCGAAGAGCGGCGAAGCCCATTGATCCTGGATCTAGGAAGCCGCTACTACTTTTGCAGATAACCTTATTTATTTTAAATTTTAAAAATCGCCGTAAAGTATAAAGTTTAAATAACTTTAACCACTTATAGCCTTACTAAGGGCATCGCATACTTCAATATACTGCTTTGCTAGTTTCCCGCTTATTTGAAAATTTTCTGCATGGGCCACTTTATTTCTTAATACCCGTAGGTCGTGAAATACCTTTGATTGTTTTTGACTAATCAAATTATTTTCTAAAAGCGCTTTTCCCACGTATTTATAAGGTTGATCAGCCGGAATGCTGATACTGGCATCATAACTGAGCAGTTTTTTCTGTGCCGCTTGGTCCAATGCATTCCATGCGCTGAGTATACTGGCGTTGGGTAAAAAGTCGGCAATGCGCTCTTGTTTTAAAGGCGAGCTTTCAAAACTAAAAGCGGGAATGGCTTCACTGGCTTGTTGGCTAACTTGCTCAAGTTCTTGGCTGAACTGCAGCTCAAAATCTTTGTACTTAATGGATTCTGCAAATGGAATTAACAAACTTAATGGCGATCTTAATAAATAGAGACATATCACTAACGTGATTGGCCAAACAAGTTGATTAACTAATTCTAAGGTAAATTCCATCCAGCCCATTTGGCTTTCCTAGCTAAGGTTGCAATAGGGCAAGATGGTATCAGCGGGCGGTGACTTTTGAAATATTAATTATTGGCGTAAACGGATTCTACGGCAGATAGGTGTTCTAGTACTTCTTCAATTTCATGGGCCGCTTGCTTCCATTGAGCGTTCGTTTTAATGCCCTGTGTTGCCATTGCTTGAACAGTGGCGGGGTGAACCAATAAGTCTTTTGCGTGGTAGCAAGATCCGTCTTTAAGTGGTGGGAGTTTACCATCTGCATGATACCCACTTTCAATTATATCTAATGGTAATGTGGCGATGGTATCAGCCGCTTCTAACAATGCGGTTAAGTATTCTGTGCATTGCGGCAGGGCTTTGATACTTTGTGTGACGATGGATTTACTGATGTTCACAAGTGACATTGCTTCAGCGGTTAGGTTGTTATGGTTTTTATCTTTGAGTTGTTTCAGTATTTCAACCGCATCAGATCGATATTGCTTAAGTGGGTTGTTATCAGCCATCGATAGTGAAGGGAGTAACATGGCTGTCAGTATGATTAAGCAGTACTTCATTGTGTGTCCTTTTCGATATGGCTGAAATATTCTGGGGTGGTTTAATTGGTTAGAGTATAGACAGTCTAAGTGTTTGTTGCAAGTGATTATCATTTGCAAGTATGTAAAAGCTTTTACTTTTTATATTTTTTTAACACTCTATCTATGCGGCCATCTTCTTTCATGCGGTTGAGTTCTGAGTTGAATTGAGTAATAAAGGCATTTAATTCAGGAAAGCGCTCTGTGTTTAGGGATGCGCCTAAATAAGTATGATCAAAACGAATCTTAAGCACTTCAATTATTTTTTCGCTAGTGTCTTTCAAAGGTTTTGGAAGGTTTTTTAGCTCATGCAATATGGCTAGTCGGTCATTGATGTAGCAGTCTAAGCGGTTGTTTAGCATGTGCCGGAAAATGGAGGTAGAACCTGAGTATTTCTCTAAAAAGATGATGCCGTCTGCTTCTGCCTTTGAAACTTCATCTCCCATTAAAAACCCATTGTGAACACCCACCCTTAAATTTTTGAAGTCATCAGGAAATTTATCTCTGGCCTGTAACGTCACCCGTTTATGGCAAAAGATTGCCACGCTTTCTAATAGCATGGGGTCTGAGTAAGCAAGGTAGGGGCGTTTTATGGGCCTTTTGTAGGCAGCGATGATGATGGGGACCCGGCCAGACTCTACTTCGAACAAGCCTCGTTTCCAAGGCAAGGGTGTAATCTTTATCTTGTAACCACTTATCTTACGACTTGCTTGCATGACAATATCAACATAAATGCCTGTGCTTTTTCCATCTTCAACGTAGCTATAAGGTGGGTAGTTGATATCCGTAACCATTTGTATGACTTTATCTTCCGCCCAAGCTTGGTTTGACAGGATGAGAATGAGATAAAAACATTTTAACGGTTGTGGGCTGGTCATATCTTTTTCGCTTGTGAGTGTAAAAGACAATGAATCGGGTACAGCTTTGCAATGTTGTTACGCTGTAAGTGTAGCGTAAGAAATCAAGCGGGTGAGTGTGTGAACAGACGATTTAATAATAAGAAATTGGTAATAAAGCCGGCATGTGATTATTAGTCGAACATGCCGCCTTGCGTCAAACTTGATTGAAAGGGTTGTTTACAGTTTTACAATCAGCTTGCCGGTATTTTGGCCTGTAAATAACAGGTTTAATCCTTCCATTGCGCTTTCTAAGCCATCAATAATATGAGCTCGGTATTTTACTTTACCTTGCATCACGTAGGGCGCTAGTTTCCCGATTAATGCAGGAACGTCACCAAAGTGGTCTGGCATGGCGAAGCCCTGTACGGTTATGCGTTTTTTGATTAATGGCATCCAGTTAGGGCCTGGACGTGGGTTGGCAGACTGATAATCTGAAATCATGCCACATACCGCAATGCGGCCGTGGGCGTTCATTCGATCAAAAATTAAATTCTGAATGGGGCCCCCTGTGTTCTCAAATAATACGTCTATGCCGTTTGGTGTCAGGGTTTCTAGTTGGCCTTTTAGGTCATCTGTTTTGTAATTAATGGCGCCATCAAAGCCAAGTTCTTTGGTTATCCAATCTGCTTTTTCATCGCTGCCCACCACGCCAATTACAGTTAGGCCGTCGGCTTTTGCTAGCTGGCCAACGATAGAGCCAACAGAACCGGCTGCACCTGTGACCACAATCGTTTCACCTGCTTTGGGTTTGCCAATGCCATATAAACCTTGGGTAGCGGTTAAACCTGGTAGTGCAAATACACATAATGCGGTGAGTGCATCCACACCATCTTGTAATTTATTAAAGCCTTTGCCATTGCTCACAATGTATTCGGCCCAGCCTGTCATGCCCATTACCACATCGCCCACGGCAAATTTTGGGTTATTTGATTCAATAACCTCGCCCAGTCCGCTTGAACGCATTACTGTTCCCAGTTTTACCGGCGGAATATAGCTGTCAGTTGCAGGGCTCATCCAGCCTAGCATGGCAGGGTCTAGTGACATGTGAGTTTGCTTGATGAGTACTTCACCTTCGCCCGCTCTTGGGATGTCTTTTTTAACCACTTCAAACATATGAGGGCCCACAGGGTTAGCATCTGGGCGTTTGATGAGGTTAATTTCTGTATATTGAGACACGGCGAACTCCAGTAAATATATGTTTCTTAATAGCCCATGATGAGCGCTTGGGCTTTGCAGTGTAAAGATATTATCACACTGAAAATTCGCCAACATGACCAGTAAGGTCATATTAAATTTTGTCGTTTGATACTTTTAAATATCGGCGCATTTTATCGCTTAAAAAATGATCATTGTTATCTATACTGTTAGTAAGTCTATGTATGGTGAATCCATGAAAGTCTATTTTAATTATCTCCTTGTATTACTTATGGTTTCTGGCACGGCACATAGCCAAAAAGATGAGTTTGCAGGGGACATCTTCTCACTTTCCCTTATGGATTTAGTGAATATGGATGTCACCATCGTTTCTAAGCGAGAAGAATCGGTGAGCATGGCCGCAGGTGTGGTCTCGGTCATCACCTCTGATGAAATACAAAGCTATGGTGCCACCAACCTGAAAGATGTGCTTCTTCGTATGCCTAATTTTTATATGTTTGATTCTTCTACCTTTAAAGCGTCAGGAATGATGTTAAGAGGGGGGGCGACTCAGCATTTAAACAATCATGTTTTGTATTTGATAAATGGCAGGCCTTTAAGGGAGTCTCAGAATGGGGGGTTACACTCTGATATTAATTTGATGTTTCCAGTTGAAAGAATCAAGCGTTTAGAAATTATCAGAGGACCTGGTTCCGTGCTATATGGCAGTAATGCATTTAATGGTGTGTTGAATATCATTACACGGGAAGCGCCTGATGAGCTTGAAGTGTCAGTGAAAACACAAAATGGAACGGCAGGGTATGGTGCTCATTCTATTCAAGTTGGCGGGCAACTAACGGATGACAGTTCATTCAATCTCCATGGAAAAATTTTAGACCATACCGGTGACAATTTTTCAGCTTTTGATGAGGGGGGAAGCCTAGGAACACAAGAGAACGGGTTAGATGGTGAGTTTTTAAACCTAGAGTTAGTGGGTTACGGTTTCACACTGAATGCGTTCAATAACAATATTGTA
>CAJXIT010000180.1 GCA_913054055.1 uncultured Thalassolituus sp. | reverse complement strand
CCGAGTATTAAACGATCAAGCTTTATTAGGTGAGAACAATGACATTAATGATGTACAGCTAGCGAGAAAAATATCGGCTGCGAAAAAAGCTTCAGATGTTGGGCCGGAAATCCCACCTATCACTCAAAAACTAGAAATTGATTCGGATGAGATTCCTTCCCACTGGTTAAGAAAAACTATTCTAGGGAAACATAAGCATTTATTAGCAAAAATCGCCCTTAGTATCGCTGGCTACGGCTTTAATAATGGTTGTGAAACAGTGAGGATTCAGCTGCCAGTGGATATGCGGTCACATATACCGGGTATCCAGTCAACCGCGAATTTAACGGGTGGTATTGTCATTGATGTATTTAGGCATATGTCAGAACTACAATGGAATAGTGAAATTAAGAGGCAAGTAGAGGAAAAGAAAGAGGCTGAAACGCCACGATTTTTTAAAGTACTCCCTTTTCATTTATTAAGTTGGGTGCCATTGAAGCTAATGAAAAAAAGTAATGATAAGTTAGTGGCCAAACGCCGAAAAACTAACCTTTATCGTACGTCTGGAATTATTTCTAATTTGGGGCGTATCCGTTTAGCCAATTTTTCGGGTGCTGGTTTTATCCCAGAAAGTATTTTCTTTATCCCTCCTGAATTTGATACCACGGCATTATTTGTCACATTAACAGGGCATGAAAATGGTATTGAGTTATTAATGCGGACCCCCAGCAATTTAGATGCAGGGCAACTCGAAACATTGTGTGAGCATGTCGTGTCATCTCTAAACAAAGGCTCTGATCAGCTACTTGTGGGTTAGTGTCATTCATTAAGTTCATAATTTCTTCACAGCTGACTAAAACTGACTAGTTTATTAGTAATAATTGACATTAGCGTGCTACTACTGGGGTGGTGGCGCATTTTGTTGTATAAACGCCTGCATATTTACCGTCTATTATTATTGATAGATATTAACGCTTCTATCGAGATTGTTCATGAGCGAATCAAACCCCTATTTAGGCCGAGCCCAGCGTTTTGTTGGGGCTTTGCGTCAGTGCCAGGTACTTGGTATGCAGGTTATTGAGGCTGATGGTGAAGGCCTGACCATTGAGCTGCCATATAATGAGAGTCATGTAGGTAACCCATCCACAGGGGTTATTCATGGTGGGGTGTTAACAACGTTAATGGATACGGCCAGTGGCACCATGGTAATCAACGCTTTACCTGAATTTGAGTTGTGCCCAACTTTGGATTTACGCGTTGATTATGTAAGGGCTGCAGAACCTCATAAGTCCATATTTGCATTTGCTGAGGCTTATCGGGTCAGTCGCAATGTTGTATTCACTCGCTGTACTGTTCATCAAGGTAACATAGAATCCCCTGTCGCAAATTGTGTTGCAGCCTTCATGCGCATTGGCGCTCATATGACCCCCCCAGATTTTAAAGCGTTAGTGGTAGGTGATGATACGTTTGAAGAATCTAATAAGGTGAAGGTGTAGTAATGGCCACATTTGAAGAAATTTTAAAAGAATGCCACGGCACTCGTAAGTATCGTCCAGTGGTAGATGCCATACCTTATGCGAACCTTATTGGCTTGGATTACCAGCGCTTTGGAAATGATGTAATTTTCAAATTGCCTGATAATCCAGACAATATCGGCAACCCTATACTACCAGCGGTTCACGGCGGTGTTGTGGGCGGGTTTATGGAGTTATCAGCAGCCATTCACTTAGTTATGATGCTGGATACTCCAGCCATGCCGAAAATTGTGGATTTTTCATTGGATTACTTGCGCCCAGTGCGTGGTGGTCGCGATACGTTCGCCGAGTGTCAGGTGATTCGACAGGGGTCTCGCGTGGCCAATGTGATCATTAATGCTTGGCAAACCAAGAGAGAAGAGGCGGTGGCTACGGCACGAGCCCATTTTCTGCTAGCCCCATAATTTAACATCCTAATCTTTCAGCGTAATAGAGACTAAGGCTGAAGCCTAATCTAGCATGTTGCGCTTGATTGGAGAGGGGCTATTTAAAGCCCCTTAGTTCATTTTCCGTTTGCCCCTTGAAATCCGAGCACCCGCCCATACATAAAGATTCACTAACCGAATTGAAGTCAAATACGGATAATTGAGGAGTCTTCATGACCACAGCACAAAAAGAAACTTTAGGCTTTCAAACTGAAGTGAAGCAAATGCTTCATCTTATGATTCACTCTTTGTATTCAAATAAAGAGATTTTCCTAAGAGAGCTGATTTCGAACGCATCTGATGCTTGTGACAAACTGCGTTTTGAAGCATTGAACAACGCGGATTTATTTGAGAGCGATGGCGACATCAAGGTAAAGATAAGCCATGACGCTGATGCGGGAACCGTAACCATTGCTGATAACGGCATTGGTATGAACCGTGACGAAGTGATTGAAAACCTAGGCACCATTGCGAAATCTGGCACATCTGCATTTTTAGAAAAAATGACGGGTGATGAACAAAAAGATTCACAATTGATTGGTCAATTTGGTGTGGGTTTTTACAGCTCATTCATCGTGGCGGATAAAGTAGAAGTACACACTCGTCGTGCCGGTGAATCAGCCGAAGATGGTATTCGCTGGACAAGTGAAGGGGAAGGGGACTTCACCATCGAAGGGGATGCAAAAGCCACTCGCGGTACAACAATCGTATTGCACTTGAAAAAAGATGAAGCTGAATTTGCCGACAGCACGCGTTTACGTCACCTTGTTACTAAGTACGCCGATCATATTGCGATTCCCGTCGAAATGATCAAAGAAGCAGAGCCTGTTGAAGGGGAAGATGCCCCTGCTGCGGAAGAAGAATGGGAAGCGGTTAACAGTGCTAAAGCGCTTTGGACTCGAAGCAAATCTGAAATCGAAGATGAAGAATACCAAGAGTTTTATAAGCATATTGCCCATGATTACGAAGACTCGCTATCTTGGTCACATAATAAAGTAGAAGGTAAGCTTGAGTACACAAGCTTGTTATATGTGCCTAAACGTCCTCCGTTTGACCTATGGAACCGTGAAGGCGCTCGCGGTTTAAAGCTATATGTGCAACGTGTATTCATTATGGATGACGCTGAACAATTCTTACCCCCTTACCTACGCTTTATAAAGGGTGTAGTGGACAGCAACGACTTACCATTGAATGTGAGTCGTGAGATTTTACAAGACAATGGCAATATATCCTCAATGCGCAGTGCACTGACTAAGCGTATTTTAGATATGCTGAAAAAGATGGCGAAAAACAAACCAGAAGAATACAAAACATTCTGGGAAGGCTTTGGTCAGGTGCTTAAAGAAGGCCCGGCTGATGACTTTGCTAACAAAGAAAAAATTGCTGAGTTATTCCGTTTTTCCTCAACGAAAGGTGACGATGATGCACAAGTGGTATCACTGGATGATTACCTTGAACGCGCCCAAGACGATCAAGATAAAATCTACTATTTAACAGCTGAAAACTACTTAACGGGCTCACGTAGTCCACACCTTGAAGTATTCCGTAAAAAAGGCATTGAAGTTTTATTGTTAACGGATCGTGTGGATGAATGGATGATTTCTCACCTAAGTGAATTCAAAGGTAAAACGTTCGAAGACATTACCAAAGGTGAATTAAACCTAGATGATGAAGCGTCTAAAAAAGAACTTGAAGAAGCGCAAGAAAAACACGCTGATTTGGTAGAGCGCATCAAAGCTAAGCTGGCTGATAAAGTAGAAGACGTTCGCTTAACAAATCGTTTAACCGACTCTCCAGCATGTTTGGTTGTTGGCAAGGAAGACATGGGCATGCAAATGCGCCGTATGCTAGAAGCGGCTGGTCAAGCATTGCCTGAAGCTAAACGCATTCTTGAAGTGAATACTGATCATCCGTTAATTGCAAAAATGGATAGTCAATCTGATGAAGATCGTTTTTCAGAAATGGTTGAAGTGATCTACGAGCAGGCACAACTTGCGGAAGGTTCACAGTTACAAGACCCTGCAGGGTATGTAGAGCGTATGAATAAACTGTTACTAAGTCTATTAGAAGGTTAAATCTCCTTCATTAAATATTAAAGCCAGTGGCGAAAGTCACTGGCTTTTTTGTTTGTATTTTGATCACATGTTTATTGAAATTAAGACTAGATTACTAGGCTTATGGCAAAGCATGACGTATCACAGGCCGCAATATAACGACTGTTAAAACACATAATAAAGGTGATTCATGAAATTGCTACGCGCTTTAGCCCCAGCATTGGTTTTACTATCTTCTTCTGTATTTGCAGGAGGATCTCTAGATTTAAGTATTAATAATGATACTGCTGGCCTAGAGTATGACGCGACTAAAATGGGCAGTCCTTTACATATCTCTGCTGGGTTTGTGCATCATGAAGACGATCGTGATCTACTGAGCCTAGGTTTGAGTACTGTTGATGTTAAAACTAAAAATAGCCCACTTAAGATAGGCGTGGGTGGTAAATTGCTTACGTATTTTGCTGGTGATGAAGAAGGAGCTGCACTGGCAATTGGTGGTTTTGCGCGCTATATGCCAGCTGAGTTAAACGGATTAGGTTTCAGTGGTCATGCTTATTACTCGCCAAGCGTTTTGTCTTTTGATACCACTGAAAACATCATAGATTTAGGCGCTCGAGTTGAATATAAACTACTTCCAACAGCCATGGTTTATCTGGGTTATCGTTTTGTTGAAGCCAGTGAAGAAAATTTAGTAAAAGATTTAGAGATTATTAAAGCTGGCCACTTTGGCCTGCGTATTAACTTTTAAGACATAGTAAGTAAATGAATCGTACTGGCCGTACAAATCAAGTGATCTATTTTGCACGCCTGAATTTGCAGCAAGCTAATGAAGCGGATGGCTTACAAAATAAGCAGATGTTTGAAGAAACTGTGCTGCATCACTTGTACGGTGCTGTTATGAGTTTAACTGGGGAATTGGTTCAGCAATATAATCTTGAGCCATTTACTGATCTAGGTGAGTTGCTTGCTAGAGAAGGACTTCCCAGTGAGCTATATGAGCTGAGTTTAATAAAGTCCGAGTCAACATCATGGTTGTATAACTTGCTAAAACAGCATCAACGCATGATTTTTTCCGGGTTAGTGGATAATAATGTGAATTCTGGACTGATTACAACTCAGTCTGATTATTGTGCATTGTTTGCTAACTACTTGAATGAAATAGAGAATCTTGTTCAGCGCATGCGTGTGCACTATCAAGAGAACTGATTGATCTATAAATGCCATTGGTGGTGGGGTGACACAGTGGTATACTCTCGCCCCTTGATAAAAGCGTCATCTGATTAGTAGAGTGGTTTGTAGTATGGCAGTGTTTGAAATTGTTGAATTATCAGATGGTGATATTGCACTTAAGCGCAGCGATGATGTCGCTGAAAGTGAGCCTTTGGTAAGAATTACGTTTTCAGGTGATGCAAAAACCAGCTTCCCACAGCAGCATCTAGAAATTGCTAAAGCCATGATAGAAGCAGGTGTGCGCAAAGTGGGTGAATTAAGTGGGGTTGAAGTGGAAGATGCTTCTGCGATTGCACAGGTTGAAGAGCGCATTGTTCACTAACGTTAACTAAACTGGGTGCCTAATCTCAGTTTACAAAGCTTCAAAAGAAACGCTGCATTGCAGCGTTTTTTTATGCCTGAAAGGAAGCCTATGTGCGACTGTTACGCAGCTATTAATGCCTACGAATTACGCCCACATATAAGCCTTCAATATCCATAGATTCTTGGGTAAGGTCTACCACAATAGGCTCATAGTCTTTGTTTTCAGGGAATAGAGTCACCACATTGCTTTCTTTTTGTAGGCGTTTAACGGTGACTTCTTCGCCCACGCGTGCCACGACAATTTGGCCGTTTCTAGCTTGATTGGTTTTATGAACAGCAATTAAGTCACCATCCATGATGCCAATTTCAATCATGCTGTCGCCATGTACTTCTAAAAGGAAATCTGCAGCTGGGCTAAATAGGTTGCTAGGTATATCTAAGTGCTTTTCTACATGCTCTTGAGCCAAAATTGGCTCGCCAGCAGCAACACGCCCTATCAGAGGAAGTCCAGATTGATCATCAGCGATTCGAATACCACGGCTAGCACCAGGAATCATTTCAATGGCACCTTTGCGGGCTAGGGCCTTTAAGTGCTCTTCGGCGGCATTGGGACTTTTAAAGCCCAGTTCGGTTGCGATTTCGGCACGAGTTGGAGGGAAGCCCGTTTCTTCAATGGCTGTTTTGATTAGGTCTAAAACCTGCTGTTGACGCGCGGTTAGCTTGATCATGATGTCTTATCTGTTTTTATATACATGGTGTGATTATATACAGCACTGTATGCCTGTAAAGTAGTTTAAATGATTTAAGGGGGTGTGCTTGACCCTTTGGCTGGATTGCTCTACATTTGACGTCGCGTCAAAAAATGACGCCATGTCAAATATTGGAAACATTTATGGTTGATTCATCAATGACTAGGAAGCAGCAAGAAAGGTTTGCACGGGATCAATTGATCTTATCCGTTGCTAACGGACTGTTTGCTGATCAAGGTTATCACCAGACCAGTATGCAGCACATTGCTAATAAGGCGGGTTATTCCAAGGGGACCATCTACCAGCATTACACCTGCAAAGAGGATGTGTTAGCAAAATTGTATTTGCTTTGCGGTGCTCAGTTGCAAAGCTTGATTCACTCTATCGTTACATCCGATAGCAGTCTTAGGTTAAAGATTATTTTAATCGCATCAGTCTTTTTGAATAACGCTAAAAATTTACCGGCTATTTCCAGTCATGTGCCACTTATAAAATCAGTGGACTTTTCATCAAAACTATCTGAAGAACATCAGCAGCAAATCACAAAACTAGACGGTGAGATTCTAGCGGTGATCATTAGGTTGTTTGACGGGTGTGATAATTTTGACTGCGATAGAGTTAAGCACGCTACATTTGGTTGGTGGTCCATGCAGTTGGGGGTGCAAAGTGTGTTAACCAGCGGTTGGGATATTTCTGCAATGGGGTTTAACTCCCCTGAAGAATGTATGTTTCACAGTTTAAATATATTTCTCAACGGTTTAGGAATACCGGACTGTGATGAATGTCAGTCATGGACTGATATTGAAAAAGAGTCCCACATAATATTAAAAGCAGTTAAAAG
>CAJXIT010000179.1 GCA_913054055.1 uncultured Thalassolituus sp. | reverse complement strand
AAAATCTTTTGAGCTCGATCCCTTACCAGGTACCGAGCTAGAAACAGAGCGCCTTGAAGGGGCACTCGGAGCTACAGCGGCAGTGGTGAAACTAATGTAGCAAGCCCTGACTTTCCAGCTGAAGAGCAAAGCGAGCAAATACAAAAGGATATTCTTCAAAATTCTATCGCAAGTGAGAGCGATAGCACGCTTAACAACAGCCCGCAGAATGAAAAATTTGCCCCCCCAGTTGTCCCTTCTTTACGAAACTCACATGAATTTCCGAGAGGGGATGTAGTCACTACGACTGGTATACTATCCACTGGAACTGTTGTCAGTACACCAAGGCCATAATTCAAAAACATTATGAAGTATCTATTATTCCTTTTTTTGTCATCTCAACTCGCTCTAGCTATTGAGCCTATGGACAATTATTACGCTAACGACCTGATCGAAGCTGTTGATCAAGCTAAAGCTTCCCCTCACCATTATGATTACAGTAATAGCTATCGCTATAAACGCACGACTGCTCAAAGCATTGATTTAAATAGATTAAATTTAAAAGAACTCGATGATACTCGTCTTAAAACAAGCAAAAATAACAGCCAAGAAACCAATAAAATTCAACTAGCTGACACTGAAACTAAAGAAAACGCTCCCAATACAATTCTGCCTCAAAATTTTCAAGAGAAAATGGCTTCTCTCCCACAAGCTTCGCTACCTAAAAGCAGCCATTATTCATCTCAACAAGGGACATTAAGTTCATCAGGCATCATTTCAAACTCAACAATAAAAACTACTCACCGCCCTTGAACAAAGTCCCGACACTAGCTATGAATAGGTTCAATAGCCCTCTCCCTTTTTAATGCACGCGCCTTCTCAGCTAAAGAAAATATTTTAGCATCCCTTACCCAATCACATTTAAAGTCATCTGAAATTTTTTCCAGCTCATTTTCGAATCGACTATTTAATGAAGTCAATAAACGATTAATACCGTTTAGCTGTAACACACTAAAAGCTTCATCTGAATAATCTTGCATCATGATGGCTGAAATAATCACCAAAGCATCATCAATTAATTCATCATTTAACTTATACCGAATTGATTTTGACAATATCAAACTTGTAAATGCCATGATTAGATGGGCATCTTCGATTGCACGAAAACGTTTATTAAAATTTAAATAACCATCGCCCACCAACATCTGACCCTGGACATTATTTAACTGCAGCGTCCCGTGGCCAATTTCGGGCATCATACCCATACTAGGCATCATTGAAATCTCAGCTCCTTTTAAAGGTAGCTTTACCCTCACTGCTTTTAAGACAGGTCTTTCTTCTTTGATGGAGTCTTCTGTTTTTGCAATAACAATTAACTCCTTTGCCACATCCGCCATAGAAACAAAACTTTTATGGCCATTTAAAACGCCAGATTCAGATACCGTGGTCGTCAACTTCTTTGGGTGCACACCTGATTTCTCTGTCACACAAAATGCGCCCCATTCATCTTGTATCAAATCAGGCAACAAATTTTGTAACGCACAACGGTATCCAATGGCAAATGCTTGGCCAATAGTGGTTGTTCTCATGGCCAATTCTAATGCCACAAGCAAACTCTGAGTTTTATCAGAAGCTAGGACGCATTGTTCAAACTCAGAAAAATCTGAAAACTCGTCCTGATCAAGACTGCGCCTAATAATATCTGTAATTGACTTCATACATCGGCTACCATATTTAAAACAATAAAAAAGCCACTAAAAAGTGGCTTCATATAAATCACGCTCAACTTACTTGGCTAAAGGAGTAGATGCAGCCTTGGCATTAAGGGCTTTAATCTGAGCTTCTAGACTTTTAATTTTTTTCAATAACTGTAATCGAGTTTTATCCATAGCTTTAATGCCTTTGCCATGATCCGATAAAGTTTTTGCTAAATTTTTCGGAATACCTTTGGTAATTGTACCCAATTTACTTTCAACTTCTGTCACTGAATTTTTTAAGGATTGAATACTCGACTGTTGAGCCTGCCCTGATTCTTTAATTTTGGTTTGTAGGTTTTTCTCTAATGACTCCGCATTTTTACCTAATTGCTCAACCTTAGATGAATATTGCGTCATTAGCTTATTCTGTTGATCGATGCGGCCTTTATTTTTACTGATCTGAGATTTATTCCTCTTATTTGCCACATCCCATAGTTTCCGGATTTCATGATCCTGATCCTTTAACAAAATTTTAATAGCATCCACTGACAAATTTGCCTGCTCGTCTGTACTACTCAATCTTTCTTGCAGGATTGTAAGGGCCTTTAATTGCTTGTCTGATTGAACTTTAACCTGCTGAAGATGGATAAATATCCCGACAGAAATCAAAACTGAAGTAATGCTGATCACCCAAAGTAATTTTGGGGTGGATGCATGTGCTGTAGGCGCGCGTAAAGGGCCTGACTGCCTTTGACGTCCTGCGATTTCATCTCGTGAGATGGCAATGGATGCCAGCTGATCCGGTTCTTGGTCTTTCTTCATGATAAACGTTTACTAAAATACTTATTTTCATTCATTGTGTCATTCACAGAGGATTTGGCAAGTAGGCGGATTAAATTCAGTTGATTTGATCACATTTCACCCTATAGCACGCCATTATTACAATGACTTAATCTCAATATAGGTTATTTTTCAGTGGAATTTCCCGTAAACTGGCCACAGTTTTACATTAGGTTTAGATCATGACTCGTATAGTTTTAGGCTCAAGTTCGCCATTTAGAAAGGCGCTATTAGAAAAATTAGACCTCAGTTTCGATTGTGATAGCCCTGATATCGATGAAACCCCCTTAAAAAATGAGCACCCAAAAGATATGGTGGCTCGATTAGCAAAACAAAAAGCCGATGCAATTGCTACCCGACACCCTCAATCCATCATCGTTGCAAGTGATCAATGTGCCACCCTTGATGGTAAGATTATTGGCAAACCTGGTGATCATCAAACCGCAGTAGAACAGCTGACTGCAGCCAGCGGCCGTACCGTAACCTTCTATACCAGTCTGTGTGTCTACAATGCAGGCACCAATCAATATCAAGAAGCAGTTGAGCCATTTTACGTGTATTTTCGTGAACTCTCAGAAAGCCAGATCGACAATTACCTTAAAAAAGAAGAGCCTTATAACTGCGCTGGCAGCTTTAAATCTGAGGGTTTAGGTATCAGTTTATTTGATCGCCTAGAAGGTAATGACCCCAATACACTAATAGGCCTACCCTTGATTCAATTGATTAGAATGCTAGAAACTTTCCATGTGAAAGTTATTTAAAAAAGATACATGTCAGCCCTACAAAAAAGCCCGCTATCCAAACAGATAACGGGCTTTTTTATCGCTATAACTATTTAATTAGTTATTAAAAATCATATGCAACTTTTTATCGATACCTTCATCACCAAGGTGCTCACTTAAGTCGACCTCATAAATACCATCGTATTTACGGCGTAAGATCTCACGGTTGTCTTCTTTACTTAAAACAACCGTTGGTTTTAAGAATACGATTAGGTTTTGTTTTACATGGGTTTCGCTAGAAGAGCGAAACAGCCAGCCTAGTATCGGAATATCGCCTAGGAAAGGCACCTTGCTTTGGGTCTCTTGCACGGCATCTCGTATCAAGCCACCCAGCATAATAACCTCTCCATCCTCAGCTAAAATTTGAGTTTTAATCGAGCGTTTATTGGTAATCAAATCCGCCTGACCTTCAACGGCTGTACTCTCTACCGACTCAGTACTTTGCTCAACTTCCAACCTTACAAATTTTCCATCTTGCACATGGGGTACAACCTTTAAACTCGTACCAATGTCTTCGCGCTGAATTGTCGTGAATGGATTAGAATTTGATGTACTAGAGGTTGAGCCGGTAACAAACGGCACATTCTGACCCACAATAATCTCCGCTTCTTGGTTATCCATAGTCATAATACTTGGGGTACTAAGAAGGTTCGCGTTGCTTACTGACTCAAGCGCTTGAATCAAAAAGGCAAAATCATTGCCACTAACTTGTCCATAACCACCTAGGGTTAAACCAGAGCTTAGACTAGCAGTGTTGGTAGAAAGCCCGGCAATCAGCGTCGATAAACTTGTGCCTGCATCGCCAAAGTCAGTGGCAACCAAAGGTGTTTTACCGGATTCTAAATCCGCTGCGGCAGCCTGAACTCCTACTCGATCGTCTACTTGCCCAGTCACTTCCACAATGGCCGCTTCAATTAATACTTGAGCACGACGCACATCTAACTGAGATACAATGTCTTTAATTTCTGACATCAAAGATGGCTCTGCACGAACCACCAAAGCATTCAAGCCTTGGTCGGCATGAATACTAACTTTACCTGTGGCTTGGCTTTTACCTTTTTCATCTTTCACTTCGCCCATTAAACTTTTCAGCATATCCGCCAGCTCTTTTGCATCAGCGTGCTGCAAACGAATAACAGACGCCTTACCTGAAAATTTAGATGGTTGGTCTAAAGAGTTAATAAGTTTTTTAACTCGTTCACGGGCCGTTTTCTCACCACGTAATATGATTCGATTGGCACGTTCATCGGCAACTACTCGGATACGACCAGCAACACCACTTGCATCAGCCTTCTTCCCTTTGCCACCTTCACTTACTTTTTCAGGGTCCAGGCTTGTTAAAATGCCGACAATGTCACCCACCCAAGCTTCTTCTAGTTGAACCACTTCTAATTCAGATACCCCTGAACCGTCTAAGCGTTCGATAATCTTTTCAATTCGTCTTACGTTAGAAGCATGGTCTGTAACAATTAAGGCATTGGCACTTTTAACACCTGCCAAGTGCCCATATTTCGCAACCATAGGGCGAAGAATTGGTACAAGATCCAAAGCCGGAGTGTCTTTTATTTGGATAACCTGAGTGATTAACTGCTCACTCTTTCGCTTTCCTAAGCCGATCGGCATGCCACCTTCTTGCTTACTATTGTTTTGCTGCATTACCTTAATGATGCCGCCAGCCGGAATAGCCGTAAAACCATGTACATTTAGCACCGATTGAAACATTTCATACACTTCACGTTTACCCATGGAAGTATCCGAAATAATGGTCACTTTTCCTTTCACTCTAGGGTCAATCACAAAACTGTAACCCGTAATATTGGCCACCTGAGAAATGAACGCTTTAATGTCGGCATCTTTTAGATTGACCTTCCAAGTTTGCTCATCTTTAGCAAAGGATGTCATTGAGACCAGAACTACAAATAGAATCGAAAGTGTCTTTATTATTTTCATATTACTAACCAAACTTAAAACGAATGATTGATGGTTAAACGTCTGCTGCCACGCTCAATCACAATCTTGGCAGAGCCAGATGCATACACATCATCAATTAATAACTTATCCTGCTCAGGGTCACCTAAGGTGCTGCCATTAACAGAAATCAATTTATCCCCAGGCTTCATACCAATGCGTGTAAGCATGGATGTTGCCCCTTCCAAAACATAACCGTCACCGCTGGGTTTTAAGCCTAGGTTTTTCAATGCTTGTTCTGGGTCATCTAACTGTTCTTTGGCAAAATCCACAAATTGTTCTGGAGTTCGTATGCCTTTTAACTGTCGTTTAAAACTGGTTGATTTTTTAGCAGGTGATTTTTTTGCTGCCTTTGGTTTTTTCTGGGCAACAATGCTACCCGCCAGCTTAGCTGCATCTTCAAACGTCAGTGTCTCTAGCTTTCCGCTGTTGTCTAAAATCACCTTATCTTCATACACCTGAGATAAACGTGCGCGCCCTTGCACGCGATCACCCACTTTAAAGAACTCACCTTCACGACCTTGTTCCGCAATAATGGCGCTAGACTGGCTTGGGTTTGCAGCAACAAACACTCCCATAAGCGCCAGTCTTAAACGGGTTTTAGGTGCATTAATTTCTTCTTGAACCACTGATTCAACTTCATCCGCCTTACCGAATAAATCCCAAGATGCCAGGTCTTGTTTTTCACTGCTCACCGCAGACTGTTGTGAAGGGGATTTAGCGGGTTCTGGCAATACAAGCGTTGGCTGATCGATAATCATCCAGGTCATGATTGCCGCTTGATATGCAATGGTTAATGCCAATAACCACTTTACAACCGCTAATATTGGATCAACCGCTTTATGTTCACTCCAGTGCATAGAATTATTCAAAATACCTTCTCCGATATTTCAAATACAGCCGTATCAGGCGACGCTTTATTTGGCCATGGCTCACCCACCAAATCTATCATCCTTTTCAAAACGGCCACATTGCCCCAACCATCGGTTTTTAAATTCGCCGTAGCCACGGCTAAATTCTCAGTTGTATGTACATTCACGTTTAACACACCAGAATCCTCAGACAGATCTGCGATCAACATAGGAAGATTCGCCTGGCCCTTTTTCCGCCCTTTAGGATAACTAACATCCCCTCCCATCCATACAATACGGCCGGAAGCATCCGACGCAAACTTGTCAGACAAATTATAATTCACAGACACATTGGATATTTCTAAATCACCGCTTAACGTCACTCGATTGCGCTTAGCAATGCGATTCACTAACCCAGCTTGAACAAACCCATTAAATTGAGATAACGCTACATTCTGAGTGATCGGGTTAAACGATGCCTCTAGCTGGGCATTTACATCAGCCCCTTCAACTTTTAATGACGATTGCAGGCTGCCCATTAACAACGGCAACATATTAAGCTGCCATTGCGCGGACATTTGGCCAGTCATCTGATGCTTCACCGTTACCTCACCATTCCAAACTGTGCCAGACACAGCAAGAACTTGCACTGGCAACCCTTTAGGGTCAATCAGTTTATAAGCAACATTCAAAGGAAACATAGCCAAGAGAAATACGATATAGGCCAGAACACTGAAGAATACGATTTTGCGATAATTTTCGGCCTTAGCCACTACCTATCAACCTTAGACATAAAAACTTAAAAGAAGCATTGTAAAGCAGGTGAGCCAAAGAGTAACGGGACTCTATGACAAAAAAGTGAAACAAAACGGTAAAAATTGAGTAATTTTTCGCATTTCTCTTACTTATGACAAAAAAACACCTTTTACGAGCCCTCATTGTGGCCTCACTCCCAAAAACCAGCCTCTGAAGATTCCGACCCATTTAATAATCAAAGGTTC
>CAJXIT010000178.1 GCA_913054055.1 uncultured Thalassolituus sp. | reverse complement strand
CCAGTCAATTCATATTTAGAATCACTTGTTTTACGAAATAAACAATTAGAAGGGCGCTCGGTTTTAATAATGCTCAGTAGCACAAAATATTGGGCTTCTTTATTTAAAACGGGTAATGATGTTTATTTGTTCATCTACTAGGTTACTGACTTCCGTTGCGGCTTTTTGGCTGTCATTAGCACTTTGTGTATTGTCTTGTGCATTTTGACGAATGGTTTCCATGTGCTGGCTGATGGATTTTGAGCCTTCTCGTTGGTCTTGAACAGACTGGTTAATGGTTGCCATTTGTTGATTCACCTCGTTAACGCGGCTGCGGACTTGCTCTAAGGTGGCATAGGTAGCTTGCACCTGTTCAGCATTTTGTGATGCCTGTTCTTGGCTATTATCCATCGTATTGGTGGCTTCACTGGCACCTTGTCGAAGTTCATCTACGATACGTCTGATTTCTTCAGTGGATTCCTGTGTTCGGGTGGCTAAGCTGCGAACTTCATCAGCGACGACAGCAAAGCCTCGTCCTTGTTCGCCCGCCCGAGCAGCTTCTATGGCCGCGTTTAGCGCCAATAGATTGGTTTGCTCTGCAATGCTTTGTATGACTTCTAAAAAGCTATGAATAGACTCTGCATGATTCGCCAGTTCTTTAACATTACTGGATGCTTGGGTAATGGTGTGTGCCATGGTCTCCAGTGTGCTCTTAACTTTCAGCATTTGTTGTTCGCCGGTTTGAGTTTCTTCTTGCGCATTTTGTGTTTGGGTTGCTGTTTCGTTTACTGAATCAGAAATGGAATCAAATTGAGTTGTGATTTGCTCAAATGCTGAGGCAAATAAGTTGGCTGCATCAAGCTGCTCAGTTAATTTATGCAAACTGTCTTCTGCCGCTTGGTGACTTATATCACTGGCTTTCCGAATCGGCTGAGTCGCATCCTCTAAGCGTTCTCTTAACGTGATAAGTTGGCTTTTTTGATGTTCAAATGCAAACAATGCCTCGCCTATGGCATCGTCTCGGCCTGTATATATATAAGCTGCTAAAGGGTCGTGTGTAATGTTTCTTGCGCGCTGGATGATGGTCGCCGCGCCTCTGCGTTCATATTTATAGGTTAAAAACATACCAGCAAGAGGGACGAGCGCAGCAATAGGGCTAATAGTGGAGGCAATAAAAATGGAAGATAAACCTAAGGTAATATTACCCATCAAGCTAATGGGTAGGGTTTTGAAGCGTGTGCTTTTTGGAATGGGTGTTTTGCCGGCGTTAATACGTTTGTAGACTTTTTCCGCACGCTTTACTTTTTCTTGATCGGGTTTGTAGCGAACGGATTCATAACCAACTACCTGGCCATTCTCTTTTACAGGGGTAACAAAGGCATCGACCCAATAGTGATCTCCGTTTTTACAGCGGTTTTTTACAACCCCTTTCCATTGTTTACCATCTTTAAGGTAATTCCATAATAATTGAAAGGCAGCCGGTGGCATGTCAGGGTGACGTACCACATTGTGACTTTTGCCTATTAATTCTTCATCAGAAAAACCACTGATATCTAAGAAATCTTGATTTACATGGGTCGTGATGCCTTTCAGATCGGTAGACGATATGATCCGCTGCTCTTCAGAAAGAGGGTGTTCTGTTTGTGTGACTGGAAAATTCTTTTTCATGGCTGCCTACGCCCATACATCCTTTCAAACTTATGTTTAAGCATAGACGAATATTTATGTTTGTAATGGATGCTTGAGCAGGGGTTAAGGTTCTGATTTACTTGGCGAATAATAACAAAGGCTTTTTAAAGTTTAAGGCGTAAAATGTCACACTATCTTATGGCAATCGATCAGGGAACAACCAGTTCTCGAGCCATTATCTTTGATGTTAAGGGGCGAGTTCATACCCTTGCTCAACAAGAATTTAAACAATCTTTTCCAAACGAGGGTTGGGTGGAACACGACCCTGAAGAAATCTTCGACTCGGTCCTTAAGGTGTGCCATGAGGCATTGGATAAAGCAGGGTTAAAAGCTAAAGACATTTCATCAATTGGAATTACCAATCAGCGAGAAACCACAGTGGTGTGGGAGAAAGCCACTGGCAAGGCTATTTACCCAGCCATTGTTTGGCAAGATCGTCGTACAGCCGATTATTGTTCTCAGCTTAAATCTCAAAACCTTGAAGATCATGTAAATGATAAAACGGGCCTGTTATTAGATCCGTATTTTTCTGCCACAAAAATCAAATGGATTTTAGATAATGTTGAAGGTGCCAGAGACAAAGCCAGTGCTGGGGATTTAGCATTTGGCACCATTGATAGTTATTTGTTATGGAAGTTAACAGGTGAGCATAAAACCGATGTGACAAATGCCTCGCGTACTTTGCTATGTAATATCCATTCCTTGCAGTGGGATGATGAATTATTAGAGTTATTTGATGTTCCTAAATCCCTTTTACCAAGCATTCAACCTAGTGCATGTGATTTTGGTTCCACTCATGAATCCATTTTTGGCGGCGCCATTCAAGTGGGTGGCATGGCAGGTGACCAGCAGGCGGCTTTAATCGGCCAAGCGTGTTTCAGTGAGGGGATGGCTAAAAGCACATATGGCACAGGCTGCTTTTTAATGCTCAATACAGGGGATAAACCTAGAAAGAGCCAGCATCGCCTATTAACGACAGTGGCCTATCAAGTGGGAGATGTGACCCATTACGCGTTAGAAGGCAGTATCTTCATGGCTGGCGCCACGATTCAATGGATTCGTGATGGCTTAAAACTCATTGATAATGCCAGTGAAACCTTAGATATGGCCCAAGCGGTGGGTGCAAATAACCATGTTTACATGGTGCCCGCATTTACTGGGTTAGGCGCGCCTTATTGGGATCCTAATGCTCGTGGAGCCATCATGGGGCTGACTCGTGATACGGGCATTGCCGAAATTGTAACGGCAGGGCTGCAATCGGTTTGCTATCAAACTCGTGACTTATTAGATGCTATGGAAAAAGACAATGCTAAGCCATCTCGATTGCGAGTGGACGGTGGCATGGTCGTGAATGACTGGGTCGTTCAGTTTTTGTCTGATATTTTGAACTTACCGATACAGCGCCCAGCCGTCACAGAGACTACCGCTCTGGGAGTGGCGTATTTGGCGGGTTTGACCTCAGGAATTTATGAGAGTCTCGACCAAGTGGGTCAACATTGGGAACAACAGCGCCAATTTGATACTCATATGAAAGACAATGAAAGAGATGTCCTTTATAACGGTTGGTTAGATAGTGTATCGCGAGTGCGAACAAGTCAGTAGAATGCCCACCAACAAAAATAACTGGGTATTTATGTCTCTATAAGTACCCTTGGTGGTGGCAAAATATGTTGCAGTCACAAAAACAGGCTTTGCGTTTTCGCAGGGCGCTGTTATCTAATATTGTGCTTTTAATGTGTATTCCAATATGCACATTAGCGGCCTTCTTGGGTTACGCCTCGGTACCCAAATCCACGCTTTACATCTTAGTGTCTATGCTTTGGTTTGGTCATTTATTGCTTGTGGCCATGATTGTCTTTAACTGGAATTTACGCTTTAAAGACGCCAGCTTAACCATGACTCAAATGCTTTGGACTATCACAGGCATCAGTGTGTTGATGTACATGCTTAATGATATTCGTATTTTAACCTTAATGGGGTATTTGCTAGTGATGGCGTTTGGCTCTTTCCGCTTATCAATGAAAGGCTTTAATGCAGTCGCCTTGTATACCGTTGGCTGCTATTTAACGGTTGTGTATTTAATCCACTCTCATCGCCCTGAAGATATTTCATTGGCTCAAGAGTTTTTTACGCTAATAGGGTTTGTATTAGTGATGGCAGGCTTCACTTATATGGGGGCAGAAACTAGTCATCTAAGGAAGGTGTTGTCAGAGCGGCACAGAGAGCTGAAAGGGGCCATGTCACGAATTGAAGACTTAGCCGTAACGGATGAGCTTACAGGCTTGTATAACCGCCGCAATCTACTGAAGATTCTTTCCCAGCAAAGAGCTTTGGCAAATCGTAGTCGTTATGGGTTTGTGGTGTGCTATTTGGATTTAGATCATTTTAAGAAAGTGAATGACAATTATGGCCATCCATTTGGAGATAAAGTGCTCAAAGCATTTTCAAACCTGATCAATGAGAATTTAAGAGAAGTGGATGTGGGTGCCAGAATAGGCGGTGAAGAGTTTGTATTGATTTTGGCGGATACACAATTAGATGCGGCTCAAAAAGTTTGCCAGCGAATGTCTGAAAATTGGTTTATGACATCGTTCCCGGATGCCCCCAACCTTAAGTTTACTTTTTCAGCAGGGATTACAGAGTATCGATCCCCTGAATCCATTGATCATATTTTAGAGCGTGCAGATGGGCTTCTTTATGATGCTAAGAATAATGGCAGAAACTGTATTGTGCTGGAGCAGAAAGATTTACAAGTGCCTTTGGATTTGTCGATCAATGAAACGTTAGATAGCCTATCCGCTATACCATCCAAAGCAGAGCTTGAAACCTAGTGTTGCTTTTGCGCTAATCAAAAGCGCCTTTGTATGCTAATCCATGATGAAGCTTCAAAGTAGTTTAAAGCATCATAGTTAATGGCTTCCGGATCCATTTGGGTTTGAAAGACGGTATTGATGCCTAGATTCACCTGTGGCACTAGGTACCAGTATGGTGCCAAGTGGTAGCGGTAGTGCCAATTAAAATCCAGCCCTAGTTTATATGCAGTGCTCTCGGCTTTTGATGCGGCTCGGTGGCCAGTACTTGAATCACTGAATGACATGTCCAGCTCAGCAAGATTTAGACGCCACTGAAAATTTAACCCCTTGTCATCTTTTATTCTCCCAAGGGTGATACCAAACCCGTTGAAAGTACCATCAAATATAGAACCGCTTGATCCAGTAATGTCACCAGAGGCAGGACTGCTTTCTGAGTAATAAAACAAGCCAATTAAATTAATAGGGCCTTTATATTGTATGGCTTCGTACCAGTACAGCGAGTATTTTTGGAGGTTATGTTCTGCCGATAAGACGCTACCGGCTGGTAGTGCTGTTGTTGTGCCTGAATCGGATAATAAGGTTTCATTGCTTGAGAGCTTAATTTCCATATTCTGGTTTTGAAGTTGCATTTGAAACCATAGGCCATGAAGCTTGTGCCAGTGAAAGAGGGGGACCTGAGTGTTCAGGTAGCTAAAATCAGACCCTATCTGGTATTCAAAGGCAAACCCTCTGGCTAACCAGCCTTTTTGTTTATAGCGCCAATCAGAGAGATCTATTTTCCCACCATGTACTTGCGTACTGAGATTTGCGGCATCATTTAAATAGCTATGCTGCCCATACTGCAATCCTGAATACGCAGAAAGGTACTCAGCCTGAGTGATAGGAGGGAACGATAAAGATAGAAGTAATATGCACAACAAAGCCGGTCTCATGGCATATTTATCGGCATTATTAGGATAATGTGTAGTTTTTGTTACATAAGTTTACAAAAACCGCTCACAAACTAAACAGATTCTAGTGATCATGGGGGTTATAGTTAACTTAATCAGAAACTCTTATTTAAGAGCTGATCATTGTGTGACTCCTTATTTTATTTAGCACGCCACTTGGCGTGCTTTTTTTTGCCTTTTTTTCAGAAATATCCTGCAATAAAACTTTAATATTCTGAATGCGATGATAAACTTGCGCAAAATTTTGCTTAGGGTTCTAAAATGACTCAAGTTTCTCCACAAGCTCCGTCGTCTTCTCAAAACAAGTTATTGAGTTGGTTGTTTTTAATTTTATCTGTATACGCTATTTTGCTCTCAGTGGGCATGGTGGGTTCAGGTTTTAAATGGGTGTCAGGGGGCAGCGCAGGCGCAAGAGAGCTTTTTGAGTTTGCTACCAACCCATTTGTTGCATTATTAATCGGTATTCTGGCTACTTCTCTAGTGCAGAGTTCAAGTACCGTAACCTCTGTAGTGGTTGGCTTAGTGGCTGGCGGCTTACCGATCGAAATCGCCATCCCTATGATCATGGGTGCCAACATTGGTACCACTATCACCAATACTTTGGTGAGTTTGGGTCACATTCGCAAAAAGTCAGAATTTCGCAATGCGTTTGCTGCGGCAACCATACATGACTTTTTTAACCTGATTTGTGTGGTGATTTTCTTACCGTTAGAAATTGCATTCGGCTTCTTAGAAAAGGCCAGTGGCTGGGCATCTAACTTCCTAATTGGTGGTGACTCAATGAGCATCAAAGGCTTTAACTTTATAAAGCCGCTTACTAAGCCTGTGATTGGTGAAATTAAGCACTTTTTAGGCAGTGTATTGCCTGAAAAAGCCGCTGCTATTACCTTGATCGTATTAGGTGTTTTGGCTATTTTTGCTGCGATTACTATCATCGGTCGTATCTTACGTGCCTTGATGGTAGGCCGTGCAAAAGCGATTTTACACGGAGCCATTGGTCGTGGCCCGGTTTCAGGTATCACCAGTGGTGCAGTTGTAACCGTATTGGTTCAGTCTTCTTCTACCACTACCAGCCTAATGGTGCCGCTTGTGGGTTCAGGGGTATTTAAACCTCGCGATATTTTCCCATTCACTCTGGGTGCAAACATTGGTACTACCATCACTGCATTACTGGCAGCAACGGCTCTATCGGGTGCCGGCGCAGCTGCGGGTATGCAAATCGCCCTTGTGCATTTGTTCTATAATCTATTAGGTGTGCTGGTTGTATTTGGGCTGCCATTCTTACGTGAGCTGCCTTTGCAAGCAGCTGAACGTTTAGCAGAAGTGGCAACACAACGTCACTCTTTGGCTGCTGCATACGTTTTAACCGTATTCTTTGTGATTCCGGGTATCTGCGTTGCCATCATGTCAGCACTATCATAAGGAGAATGAATTATGGGCGCTAAAAAGAAAATTAAAGAGCTTCAAAAGCAGATTAAAGAAACTCAAAAAACGCTTGAAGCATTAGAGAAAAAGAAAGAAAAGAAACTCCTTAAGGCACAGCATAAAGTTGTTGAAGACCTTGAAGAGATGATGGGCGACGATACATTACGTCGTGAAAGTTTGTTAGAACTGGGTGAAGAAGCTTGGCAAGAAGCGAAGTCTTTACTAAGCAGAATTAAGTCTCTTATTGTTAAATAAGACATAAA
>CAJXIT010000177.1 GCA_913054055.1 uncultured Thalassolituus sp. | reverse complement strand
GGCCTATTAAAGTAATTAAACCCCTGAGCAGGCTTGATAGGGGAGGGTGTCGATCCAGTCACTAATTAGTTGGGCGGCTTCTTCATCTACTAAACTTCTGCCAATGGGTGGCATGCGGTCTTTGGCAGCTGTAAGTGTTATTCGCAATGGGATATGTGAAAGATCACCTCGGCCTGGCCAAATATCAAAGCCCCCAACTCTCCATCCTTGGCTTTCATTGCAAACACCATGACTGTAATCTATGGCTTTTCGCCAATATTCCATTCTGAGCCCAGATAAAGCTCCGCTTCCACCTTCCGTATGACAGTGTGCACAATTGATATCTAAGTAAGCCTTTGCCCTGTTTTGTAAATCTTTTGAAGTATCTTTCCAGTCTGGCGCTGTATCGATTGTGGATAAATCATTAGGAAGATTATCTATTATTCCTAAGTTATCCCAAAGGACTAATTGGTTTATTTCTAGTTCATTAAATATTATTTTTTTATTCAAGTGTCTTGCTTTTAATCCTATAGGCGTTATATGTGCTTCACCTTCGTTATTTTGGTGACAAGTAACGCATTGCCCAAAAGTAGGGATTCGATAGTCAAATAAATTAGCTAAACCATTATGTGAAATAGTACTTTCAATAATATCGCCCGCGACAGTGAAGTAGCCTTCAGAGAATTCATTAAGCCATTTGTATACCAGTGTTGCCCAGCCATTATTTCTTTTAATCAATAGCCTTATTTCAATAATTTCTTCAATATCTAACGAAGTATCACTTGGTAAGCTAAATACTTTTACGAGCGTTGTTCCTATTGGAAAAGAAAATGATTCAAGTTCGGTATATCCAATTTTTGAATTTTCAGGAACATAGATATATCTATATTTTCTAGCGTGATCAGTAAAAAGCGAAGAGTTTAATTCATATATAATTCCAGGTGACTTTGGAATGATTGAAGTACTTGATAGCTTTTCAAATAAATTAAAATTAGATAACTCGTAGCAATACTCATTTTCGAGAGCCGCCCAATTAATTAGTTTCGTCCCTTCTTGTGTAGCGCATAATTCTGGATTTTCGCCTAAAGGATGATTAGGCGGAACCGAAATAACTTTGTCAGTTGTTGTGGTTTGATTTGAATCACTACCGCATCCTGATAATGAAGACAGACTTAGACAAAGTAGTAATGGATGTAAGCGTTTCATGATCCTTCCTGATGACTAGGCATAAAAAAGCCCAAATTAATGGGCTTTTAACTTTGTTTAAAACCAATTTAAGGGCATGGAGTAGCTGAACTATTGTTAAGCCATGCTTTTATTAACTCAGATCCTTCTGAATGAACTATTGCTCGACCCAGAGGGGGCATTTGATCTCCAGTACCATCAGGAAGAGCTTCCATGCGTTGGATCATTATGGAATCGTCAGCAGAGCCCGGAGTGATTATGTAAGACAAGTCACCGCCGCCATATGAAATCGGTTGATTACACGTTGCTAGAGCAATTGGACTATCCCACTCTGCATTGAAGTTGGTATTACTTGCACCTCCTTCTTCTCGATGGCAATGAGCGCAATTAATATCTAGCCAAGCTTCAGCAAATTTTTCTAATTGACTTGGGGCAATAGCATCAATATCTGTGGTATCTTTAAATACAGGAACAGCATCAATATCACTTGACGAAACTGGCACGCCGCTTAATAGACCTTCTGAGACCCATTTTGCAATTTGGTTTTCATCGCCGCTGCCATAATCATAATCACTATTTAAATAGCGTGCTTTAGGTCCAATAGGAGAAATAAAACCTAAATCAGGATCGCCATTGGGTTTATATTGATGACACTTAGAGCATTCAGCATTCGTTGGAACGCCATAATCAAAATTCATTTCAGTTGAGTCATGTAAAATACTGGCTTCAGTCGATCCGCCAATCAGAGATAAAACAGCATCCGTTTTATCTTCATTCCAAATATAGGGTAGGGTTGCCCAACCATTTTCACGCTTGATTAATAAGCGGGTTTCAATAATTTCTTCTTTAGATACACCTCTATCAGATGTATCTGTTGGAAGTGTGAAAGTTTTTGTTAATACACTACCAATCGGGAAGTCGAAGGCTTCATCTTCTTGATAGGTGGCTGTAGTATCTGTTGGCACAAAAACAAAACGATACTTACTAGCGTAATCTGTAAACAAAGGAACAGCCATGTCATATGGCAGGCCTCGAGTATTTGGAGACGATGTAGGGTCACATTGGTTATAAAATAAATTATAATCTGATAAGTTTGTTGCGTTAATGCTGGTTAATGTTAACCAGTTTACATCTGTACTATTGTTAGCCTGACAAACTTCTGCTGTGCTTATGCCTATTTTTTTTGAATCGGTTACTGGAGTTGTTGTTCCTGGCGTATCTTCAGTTTCTGAAGTTGAGCCGCAACCAGCTAACCCAATCAGAGCCATTGAAGCGAATATTTTATGCATTTTTTTCATACTACTACCCTTGATTGAGAGAAAGGAGGAGCAGATTGCTCCTCCCAGTAAAGTGACTGAAATTAAATCTCAGTACATGCGTCCGGAGCGGTAGATGAGTCGTCTACACCACAGCTAAAGCTTGTGCTGTCATCAAAAGTCACGACTGCTTTAGATGCGCTAGTTGGAGCTTGCATTGGGATAACAGCATGAGTGCCTGCACACGCATAAGTATCAGGATCGTCTGCAAATAAATGTGTTTTGTATGTTGTAGGGTTATTGCTTTCATCAACTTCAAATGCTTCTAAAGTTGCGGCCAATAAGTTTGCACCGGTTTCAGCGGTAGGAGCAGCGTTATGTAGAGCACCTGTGACCAGAAGGTCATAACCATTTTTAGAGATAGAGCCTACAGTTGCTCCATTGTTATCTGAAACACAAATAGCATCACTTTTATTATCACCAGAATCATTATTATTTTGGTAAACATACATTCCGAAGTCATCAGGATTAAATGTACCTGCAGCACCGTTACTGCCCTCAAATGCATCTAGACCTTGAAAGTCAGTAAGCTCACCTGCGTTAGCAAGTAATTCACCTACACCATCATAGAAAATATCTGGGATAGGTGCTTGAGTTAAGCTAGCATAGCCAATGATTAGCTCGTACATTGGCTCTAGCTTCCCAGGTTGTGGCTTATAGGTAGATTGCGTGATTGTATTGTCGTGGATATATACGCTCTTCATTAATGGGTTCCAGCCTGAAACTAGAATTGATTGGTAGCGATCCGCGTCAGCATAGGTTGCTATATCATCATCAGTCAGCAAGAAAGATGTCATGGCAATGCCCATAGTTTCATTGTCGGTGATGGTGTTATTAAATACTTCAACATCTTGAGCGGCTAAAAGAATAATTCCAGTGCCTGGTGGAACGATATGGACACCTGCTGGGTTTGAGCCTGAAGCGGCGAAGTTTGGCGCATTGTTGGATATAACAGTATTGTCAAATATACGCACATTTTTGGTGTAGCGAGTATTGTTACTGATGGGTAGGTTAAAGACTAATAAGCCACCAGTATTCCCAATAGCAGTATTGTTATAAACATCGGCATTGATTGTGTTCTCAATTTCGATACCGGCTACGTTTTTCTCAGCCGTACAGCCACGTACAATTACATTTTCAGATTGGCCAACGTATACGCCAGCATCAGCAGAACCTTTTACGTAACAGTCTTCAATTAATACGTTATCAGTTTCTACTGGGTATAAACCGTATGCACCATTTGTTTCTTGATAATCTGTTTCCCAAACAGTTGCCATACGGCGCAAAATAATACCATCGGTATCAACGATCTTAATTGCATTATTTGCTGCTTCATAAACACCGAAGTCTTCCATTATAAGATCTTCAGTATTTTCAATGAAAAAGCCATCAGCACTGCCTTCGGTGAAGTCAAAGATCGTTTTATCAATACCAGCGCCTTTAAATGTTACGCCAGTTACGGTGCCCACTTGTGTGGCCGAAGCCGTTTGAAGCCCGTTGAAGTTGATTTCAGCATCAATATTATAACGACCTTGTGGTAACACAATGGTATCGCCAGTTTCAATTGTCGCGACAGCGTTAAGAAGACCATCTTTGATGCTTGAATCTGAAAGATCTGCTGCGGAACCAACACAAATTGTGCGACTCCCCTGTGTTGTATCAGGTGTACAATCAAATGCTTTTGCTAAGCCGCTATCATCATCACTGCCACAGCCCACTAAGGCTAAGCCAGCTGCGACCGCTGCAGCTAATTTAAATTGTTTGTTGAGTTTCATATGATGCCCTCTGCTTAGGCTTTATTATTGTCTTTCCAGACTATGCTTTTTGCAGAGGGATGGGCATGTGACATTTGGCCGTTTCGTCGATTTACGACTACATCAGGCCAGGTTGCACACTATCCATTTTGATAGGTTTTTCGATAAAAACTAGGGGTTTTACCAACCCATTTTTTGAAGGCGTGACGGAAGTTGGTCACGTCGCTAAACCCTATTAAGTTAGAAATGTCTTCGATGGATATTTCAGTGCGGGTTAGGTATTCAATAGAAAGTTGGCAGCGCACTTTGTTGAGTATTTTTTGGTACGATGTCCCAAGATTACTCAGTTGTCTACGTAACGTTCGAGAGCTGACTTTAAACGCACTGGCTAGCATTTCAATGTCCGGGTAATCGCCAGCGCAGCTGACCAGTATTTGCTGAATTTCATTGACGAGGGAATCTTTCTGCTTAATGGTTTCTAGGAGCTCATTGCAATAGGGCAGGTATTTGGCCACATCGGCATGGTTGCCTTCCTTGAGTTTTCGCTTTAGGTTATCCGCTTCTAAGCTCCAGCCATTAAACTCGGCCCCAAACTCAATGCCACAGCCATATAACTTTTTATATTCGTCTAGGTTGACTTCATCATGAAACGTAAATGAGATGCTGTTGAAACATAAGTCATCTCCAAAAATGCTTCTCGCAATATGTATTCGCGCACTGGTACCCAACGCGACAAAAAAAGCTAAGGACTCATCATCAATGTTTTGAACATTATAAAGCTTTGAAATAAGGATATTGTCTTTTACTGTGCCACCGCGTTTAAGTAGATTGCCAATAAGAGAATTGTATTTCTCGGCCATAAAAAGGGCGTGTTCAACATCTTTGCTAGAAGCAATGGCATAGCCAAATACACCTAAATCGTTTACCTGGTAAGTGGCACCAATTCTCGCACCCGCCACCGGCCCTAGATGTTTAGAGCAATACTTAAATGCCTCTAATACTTTATAGGCGGGTAAGAAATCTTCATTAAGCTGTGTCTTTGAAATGCCAATGTGCTGTAGCAAGTCTGTGCTATTAAAATCATGTGACTGGTCTAAATAACGAACGATGTTTCGAATTTCGAATGACGGATAGGGTTGATCCCCTAAAACTGACAGTGTGTAGTCAGTGGGAGTGTTTAATTGTGTTAAATCGTTTTCCATACTTCCTGCCACATTACTGCTATTAAGTGGATTTTCTTATTGTTTTATCAGGGCTAACGTACCAATAATAAAACATAAATGGCAATTAATAGCCAAGAAAGTGATCACAAAATCCCAAGATCGTACCCTTTGGCCATTTCACACATTTTTAGTGTAGCCGCAGAAATGGGTGGCAACAGGTATGTGACAAACTGTTATAATGAGGCTGTTTGTTAGTTGTGAAGCATTTGGGGGCCAGTTTCTTGTCCTATATTGATCGTTTTTCTGGTATTGCTCGTTTATATGGCGTAGATGCCCTTGAGGCATTTAGAACCACTAAAGTGGCTGTGATCGGCATTGGTGGCGTGGGTTCATGGGTGGCAGAAAGCTTGGTAAGAACCGGGTTTGAAAATATTCATCTTATTGATATGGATGATATTTGCATCACTAACACCAACCGACAAATTCATACTAAGCAAGCCACCATTGGGCAGCTTAAAGTGGAAGCCATGGCCGCACGTTTAACAGCGATTAACCCTGAAGTGAATGCTGTGCCAGTCATGGACTTTCTAACCAAGGACAATATTGCACAGCATTTAACGGGGGTTGATTTTGTGGTGGATGCCATTGATTCGGTAAAAGTAAAGGCTGCGCTCATTGCTTGGTGTAAACGAAATAAAATGCCCATTATCACCACGGGTGCTGCTGGCGGGCAGATGGACCCTACTCAAATCACGGTGGGGGATTTAAATAAAACCTTTAACGACCCCCTTGCTAAAAAAGTACGCTCTACTTTGCGTCGTGAATATAATTTTTCTCGCAATCAAAAACGAAATTACAGTGTGATGTGTGTGTACTCTACTGAGCAATTAAGTTACCCCCAGCCTGATGGTTCTGTTTGTAAGCAAAAAACATTCAATGATGGTGCAGTGAAGCTTGATTGTGCCAGTGGCTTTGGTGCTGCCACCATGGTGACGGCGACATTTGGAATGGTGGCCGCTGCAAAAGTAGCCGAGCGCATCGCTAAAAAAATCAATAATCTAAAATGAACGTTTAAATTTAACCTTTAATGGCTGTTATCTATTCAAAACAATCTCTGCATTCCCATTATCAAGTGCGCACAGCGGGACAAACCGTGCGCTTATACAGCAATGGAGTCTTGCACAGTCAATATAACCCTTCTAATGCAATCAGTGGTGCCATTTGGGATCTTCTATTGCTACCTGGTTTTTTATTAAATACGCCGCCTAAAAACATACTATTGCTTGGATTAGGTGGAGGTACTCTGGTGCACCTGATTCGCTTATTTTTTCCATGCGCTCATATCACTTGCATTGAACTAGATAAAGAACACATTAAAATAGCCAAAACTTTTTTTAAGATTCCTCGCAAAAATGTAACCGTCATTCATGGTGATGCTTATGTGGAAATGAAGAAGATTAAACAAAAATTTGATTGGGTAGTTGATGATGTTTTTCAGCATGTGAGTGGCGAGCCTGAAAGGGGCTGTGATGCCCATAGGCTTGTGAAAACCTATGAAAGACATCTCGCTAAACATGCATTGCTAAGTTTAAATGTGATTGGTAAAAGGCAACTGGAAGGTATTAAGCCATTAATTGATGAGTTTGATCATGCTGTGCAGTTTTTACATCCTGTTTATGAGAATAAGATTGTTGCGCTATTCAATTCTGGGGGCAATAAAAAAGGCTTT
>CAJXIT010000176.1 GCA_913054055.1 uncultured Thalassolituus sp. | reverse complement strand
GTGGGTTATACACAGGGTGGTCAGAAACCCAAGTTATTCACATTTCTATCCTGAGTTAGCACATAGATAATCCACAACATTATCCTTGGATATCTGTGGATAACTTTTTCAATCTAGGTACAATAGTCGACCGCTTGTTTTTGGAGTTATGTGCCGTGCTGGCATTGTGGGAAGAATGTGTAAGGTGTCTGCAAGATGAATTGCCGTCACAACAATTCAATACATGGATAAGGCCGTTAAGAGCCACTCAATCTGGATCAGAACTTATTATCTCTGCACCTAATCGCTTTGTTAAAGATTGGGTTAAAGATAAGTTTTCAAATCGTATTCAATCATTATTAGAAGAATTGAACGGCGGTCAGGTTTTATCATTTCAATTGGATATTAATGCTCAGGCCAATACACCGGCCTTTATTGCCCCTGCGCCTGTTGAAAAGGTAGCGGTGGCAGAGTCCGTGGCTAAAGCTGTTGAGCCTGAAATAAAGCCAGAGCCTAGGGTAAAAAAAACCGCTCCAGTGATCAGTCAGCCTGCCGCTCCTATAAAGGAAGAAAGAAAGGTTCAGGTTGAAGGCAGTATTCAGCATCAAAGCAGTTTAAATAAACGCTTTACCTTTGATACCTTTGTTGAAGGTAAGTCGAATCAATTAGCCCATGCGGCAGCCCATCAGGTTTCGCAAAATGCCGGTGGTTCTTATAACCCACTGTTTATATACGGTGGCGTGGGGTTAGGTAAAACCCACTTAATGCACGCTGTGGGTAACCATATTCAAAGTCAAAACCCTAATGCCAAGGTGGTGTATTTGCACTCTGAACGCTTTGTGGCTGATATGGTTAAGGCATTGCAACTTAATGCAATTAATGAGTTTAAGCGCTATTACCGTTCGGTTGATGCCCTATTAATTGATGATATTCAGTTTTTTGCTGGAAAAGAGCGTAGCCAGGAAGAGTTTTTCCATACGTTTAATGCCTTGTTAGAAGGCGGTCAGCAAATGATTCTTACTTGTGATCGTTATCCAAAAGAAATTGATGGTTTAGAAGATCGACTTAAGAGTCGCTTTGGATGGGGATTAACCGTCGCAGTTGAACCTCCCGAATTAGAAACCCGTGTGGCCATTTTAATGAAAAAAGCCGATGAGGAAGGTATCGATCTTCCCCATGAGGCGGCGTTTTTTGTGGCGCAAAAAATTCGCAGCAATGTGCGTGAATTAGAAGGGGCGCTTAAGCGAGTGATTGCCAATGCTGCCTTCACCGGATCTAAGATCACATTACCTTTTATTAAAGAAAGCTTAAAAGATCTATTGGCTTTACAAGACAAGCAGGTCAGTATTGATAATATTCAACGAATCGTGGCTGAGTATTACAAAATAAAGGTGGCTGATTTATTATCTAAGCGTCGCTCTCGCTCGGTTGCAAGGCCACGCCAAGTGGCCATGGCATTGAGTAAAGAGTTAACCAACCATAGCTTGCCAGAAATCGGCGATGCCTTTGGTGGCCGTGACCATACAACGGTATTACATGGCTGTAGAAAGATTAAAGAACTGCGTGAAAACAACGCAGATATTAGTGAAGATTATAAAAACCTATTGAGATCCCTTACTGGCTAGTAAGTTTGAGACGATTATTAAATAAAATTCACTAAACATCGCTGATCAGTTGCTAACTGAGCAGGATTAAATATTATAAAAACCTAATTATGGTCACTGACCAATTAAGCGTGGGATAAGGCATGAAATTCACAATCACCAGGGAAGCCCTGTTAAAGCCACTTCAGTTAGTTGCAGGCGTGGTAGAACGTCGTCAAACACTGCCAGTGCTTTCTAATGTTTTATTAGAAGTTCAGGGTGATAAATTATCTTTAACCGGTACAGACTTAGAAGTTGAAATGGTTGGTCGTACACAGTTATTAGAGCCTGGTGTCGATGGTGAAATTACCGTTCCCGCTAAGAAATTAATGGATATCTGTAAGTCACTGCCTGATCAAAGCACCATTGAGATCAGTCAAGAAGACCATAAAGTACAGTTATCTGCAGGTCGCAGTAAGTTTGTTCTGTCTAGCCTACCTGCTAACGAATTCCCAAGTGTTGATGATATCGATGCCACTGCTGTACTTAATGTGCCTCAAGTACAACTACGTCGCATCATTGACCGCACCGCGTTTGCCATGGCGCAGCAAGATGTTCGCTATTACTTAAACGGTTTATTAATCGAAGTAAAATCTGACGGCTTACGCGCTGTGGCCACAGACGGCCATAGACTGGCCACGTGTGCGGTTTCTGTTTCTTTAGAAATGGAAGGCAAGTCTCAAGTGATTGTGCCTCGTAAAGCAGTGCTAGAGCTGGCTAAGTTGATGACAGACCCTGAAGCAAGCGTTGAACTGATGCTCAGTGGTAACCATATCCGTGCGCAAGTGGGCGATTATACGTTCACCTCTAAATTGGTCGACGGTAAGTTCCCTGATTACGAGCGAGTGATCCCTCGTAACGGTAACAAAACCCTAATTGCTGATCGTCAAGCGTTACGCCAAGTATTTGCTCGTACAGCCATATTATCTAACGAGAAGTACCGTGGTGTTCGCTTGTTATTGGATGATAATTCTCTACAAGTGGTTGCTAATAACCCAGAGCAAGAGCAAGCGGAAGAAACCATTGGGGTTGAATTCCAAGGGGAAACCTTAGAAATCGGCTTTAACGTGAGTTACCTACAGGACGTGTTATCTGTATTAGATGGTGACGACATGAAGATGACGTTAGGTGATGCCAACTCTTCTGCGGTTATGGAAGAGGTAGATGGCGGCGATTCACTATACGTTGTGATGCCTATGCGTCTGTAATTAAACGCTTCTGTTTAATTGCATGACCCAAAAAAGGACTGGATTACAGTCCTTTTTTTTGCCCCTTAATATCTGGTTTTATCTCACTATATGATTCAAAACTTCTTTATAAATACATTAGATTCAATGACTTATGGCCATTGAAGCACTCATGCTACAAGGGCTGCGTAATTTGGCCCAGGTATCCATAGTACCCAGTTCAGGGGTGAATCTTATTTATGGATTAAACGGCAGCGGTAAAACCAGTTTGTTGGAATCCATTTATTATCTTGCCTACTGTAAGTCGTTTCGTACCCATAAACATAAAAACCTTATTCAGCATGATCAGTCTCAGTTCACGGCATTTTGTAAATTGCATTCAGGTAATAGCCGTCATCAATTGGGGATAGAGCGCACGGTAAACGGTGAGCGTCGAATTAAGTTGAATGGTGAATGGATGCAAAGTGCAGCGGAATTAGCTCAATTGCTGCCAGTTCAGCTCCTAGACCCCAGTATGTTGAAGTTATTAGAGGGTAGTCCTCAGTTGCGTCGAGAGTATTTAGATTGGGGAGTGTTCCACGTGGAACACGATTTTATATCTCTTTGGAGACAGTTTAAAAAAGCCCATCAAACGCGCAATGCATTATTGCGCTCCGGAGGTCACTGCTCCGAGGCTGAAAGATCGATTTGGCACGCATCCTTGGCATCGCTGGCTGAGCAATTGAATGTGATGCGGAAGGAATACATAAAGCGCCTTAAGCCTTGCTTTGATAAGTATATTGAACAGCTAAACCCTAACCTCAATGTGACAATGAGTTTCTACCAAGGGTGGTCGAAAGATCGTAATTACTTAGATGTGCTGAATGAGAGCTGGGAGAGTGACCTTAAACAAGGCTTTACTCAATTAGGCCCTCAGCGTGCTGACCTACGCTTAAAGGTAAATAATCAACCTGCCATTGAGGTTTTATCCCGTGGACAGCAGAAAATGGTGGTCTGCGCCCTTAAATTGGCTCAGGCTGAGATCTACCAACAACAGTCTTCTAGCCCTTGTATCTTCTTAGTAGACGATTTGTCTGCAGAGTTGGATATTAACCACAGAAAAGCTTTATGTACGCTGCTAGAAAGCTTAAAATGTCAGGTCTTTGTTACCGCCGTCGAAGATACTCAAATGACGGATTGCTGGTCTGTTTCAAGCCAGCTTAAAAAGTTCCACGTGGAACATGGAACATTAAATCAAGAATAATTAGTTCTACAGGAGTTTGATCCATGAGCGAAGAAAACACCTATGACTCGTCCAGTATTAAGGTACTGAAAGGGTTAGATGCGGTTCGTAAACGTCCAGGTATGTATATCGGAGATACCGATGATGGTACGGGCCTTCATCACATGGTTTTCGAAGTGGTGGATAACTCTATCGACGAAGCCCTTGCTGGTCACTGTTCTGAGATCAAGGTGATCATACACCCGGATGAATCCATCAGTGTGAGCGATAACGGCCGTGGTATTCCTGTAGACATTCACGAAGAGGAAGGCGTATCTGCTGCTGAAGTCATCATGACGGTACTTCACGCTGGCGGTAAGTTTGATGACAACAGCTATAAAGTATCCGGTGGTCTTCACGGTGTAGGTGTTTCGGTTGTAAACGCCTTATCTGACAAGTTAAAGCTAACCATTCGTCGTGCAGGCAAAATCTGGGAGCAAAGCTACACCCATGGTGAACCTGACGCACCCATGGCATCAGTAGGGGATACGGACACTTCAGGTACTGTTATCCACTTTCACCCAAGCCCTGCTACTTTTACTAATATTCAGTTTAACTACGACCAGTTGGCCAAACGTGTTCGTGAATTAAGCTTCTTGAATTCAGGCGTACGCATAGTATTAAAAGATGAACGCTCTGACCGTGAAGAAGTATTTGAGTTTGAAGGGGGCCTAAAAAGCTTCGTTGAATACCTAAATACTAATAAAACTGCGGTTAACGACATTTTCCACTTTAAATTAGATGGTGATACCCGTGAAGACGGCATTGGCGTTGAAGTGGCCATGCAGTGGAATGACAGTTTCAGTGAAAACATCTACTGCTTTACCAATAACATCCCTCAACGTGACGGCGGAACTCACTTAGCGGGCTTCCGTGGCGCATTGACCCGTTCATTGAACAACTACATTGAACGTGAAGGCTTGGCTAAAAAAGCTAAAGTAAATACAACTGGTGATGATGCCCGTGAAGGTTTAACCGCCATTATCTCGGTGAAAGTACCTGATCCTAAGTTCAGCTCTCAGACCAAAGATAAGCTTGTATCGTCTGAAGTGAAAACTGCAGTAGAGCAAGAGATGGCCAAAGGCTTTAATGACTTTTTATTAGAGCAGCCTCAGCAAGCCAAAGAGATAGTTGGCAAGATGATGGATGCGGCCCGTGCTCGTGAAGCCGCTCGTAAAGCCCGTGAAATGACTCGCCGTAAAGGGGCGTTAGATATTGCAGGTTTGCCAGGTAAATTGGCTGACTGTCGAGAAAAAGATCCAGCATTATCCGAAATATACTTAGTGGAAGGGGACTCGGCCGGCGGAAGCGCCAAACAAGGCCGAGACCGCAGTAACCAAGCGATTCTTCCACTGAAAGGTAAGATTCTAAACGTAGAAAAAGCACGCTTTGATAAGATGCTGTCTTCTGCAGAAGTGGGCACCCTGATTACAGCACTTGGCTGTGGTATCGGCCGCGAAGAATTTAACCCTGATAAGTTGCGCTACCACAGCATCATCATCATGACCGATGCCGACGTAGATGGTTCGCACATCCGAACTCTACTTTTAACGTTCTTTTTCCGTCAAATGGCAGAGATTGTAGAGCGTGGACACATCTATATTGCACAACCACCTTTGTATAAAATTAAACGTGGTAAACACGAGCAATACATCAAAGATGACGTAGCGTTAGAAGAGTATCTAACCAATACAGCTTTAGACGGTGCTGCTTTGTACGTGAACCCAGAGGCGCCAGGTATCTCTGGTCAGGGCCTTCAAGAGCTAGTAAGTACTTACCGTGAGGTATTGGCTGACATCGCTCGTCTATCTCGTGTGTATCCTGAGCAAGTGATTCAAGAAATGCTTTATGTGCCTCAGTTAACCGCTGACGCGCTTAAAGATAAAGCAGCCGTAGAAGCTTGGTGTGAAAAACTTCAGGCTCGCTTTAGCAATCCTAAGGGTAACGATACTCAAGTATTGATCGAAATCGAAGAAGATACTGAGCGTCACCTGTTCTTACCAGATGTGAAAGTCATCAATCACAGTATCCCTACGGATTACATCTTGTCCCACGAATTCTTTGAATCCGGTGTGTACAAAAAAGTATGTGATCTAGGGGCTCAACTTCAAGGCATGATTGAAGAAGGGGCTTATGTACAACGTGGCGAACGCAAATCCGAAGTGAGTAGCTTTGAACAAAGCTTAGAGTGGCTGATGGGAGAAGCACGTCGTGGTTACAGCATTCAGCGCTATAAAGGATTGGGTGAAATGAACCCAGAGCAGCTTTGGGAAACCACCATGGACCCATCTGCCCGTCGCATGTTGCGTGTGACCATTGAAGACGCTGTGGCAGCTGATCAAATCTTCACAACTCTAATGGGTGACGAAGTTGAACCGCGCCGTGAGTTCATTGAAAGCAATGCCTTGTTGGTTGATAACTTAGACTTTTAAAAATAGGTTTATAGCTTCAGCATTTCAAAAGCCCATATAGAAATATATGGGCTTTTTTTTGGTTAACCGAATCTCATTCCTACGCCTTATATTCAGCTAAAGGGTTGATATACCTGTAAATAAATTGAAGTTGTTATTTTAGATACTTATCTTGCTTAAGTTAATTTCTGTCGGGTGAGATAAGTGCTGACAATCAAAAAGCCAGAGCAAATTTTATGGGTAGACCTTCAGTATATAGAAGCGCCGTTTCTTGCTAAGCAAAGCATACAAGAAAATGCTAACGGCTATGCAAATATGGAGTACATCAATAATGTAGGCAAGTTTTCGCTTCCTGAACATTCTGGCAGTCGCTTAAATCGATTCTCTGAAATTGAACGTCAGTTAGATGGTGGTCAGGCCTTTTTAGTTAACCCAAATACACGCTTCCCTTTACTGAATCCTGTCTCGTTAGATAAGAACAACAGCATTAAATGGAGTTATAAAGCCCCTGTTGATTACATGCTTAAGAATGCCGTTGAAGGCATGATGTTCAGAATAGAGCGACCTGGTGTTTACAGTTATGGGAATGATAATGAAGTAAACCCAACTGCTACATCAGTACAGCAGACAAAAAAAGCCGTTACAAAACACCAATTAAATATTAAGTATGACTTGGTTGAAGGA
>CAJXIT010000175.1 GCA_913054055.1 uncultured Thalassolituus sp. | reverse complement strand
AGGTGGCCAACATACATATTGTTAAGTATTTACGTGAAGCTATGAAGTTAAATACCATTAATACCTTTGGCACAGCCACTATATTTTGACTGTTCATGCGGCATCAACCTTAACGCGGACTTTTCCTGTGAGTAGGTCTTGCATTAGGGCTTTTTTGATATTTTTTTTCATCGTCAACTTATATTCATAGTATGTTAATCGACTATCTAAGGAGTTGAATACGTCTATGATTTTTTTTTGTTCAGCTAAAGGTGGAACAGGTATAAGTGGCTCAAGTAATTTGGTAGGGGAGGTATGACGAACGGTTGTTCCTGTTGCAGTATCTTTCACATGAGTTTTGACTCTTTCAGAGTTCATGATGAAGCAAAGGAATTCTGGCGTAACAGTGCAAGTCTCATGGGGTTCGACCTTACCTATTCGCTGATTGTGCAAAACAATAGAATCTGATTGTAATATTATTGTATTACCAAGAATTGTCATTTCTTTGGTCAGGTCAGTCATGACTACTAAAACATCACCGTTCTTAAGGATGTATTCATTGGGTATTGGGCCATCATAATATTTAGTTTTTTGCCCAAAATATAAACGCCCATCCCTATTAAAATTACCGGGTGTTAAAAGTGTGTAACTTGTTTTATTTGCTTTAAAGTATTTACCTTCAAAAGCATATCCGTGTTTGATGGTTATTAATTGGTTGAGGTTTTTAACTTCCCACCCGACCGGAATACGCCCCAGTGGTGAGTCTTTGAATTCGGTGTGGTGTAGGCCGTTTGTCTTGCTGGCTTGCGCGCCCGTTTGATCGCCTGCTTTGGGTTCGCGGGGTGAAAGCAGTTCTTGCATCATGCCGATCTTTAGGTCTTTTAGTTTTTCAATTTGTGCTTGGGTCTTCTCGATCACGTCGTCAACGGATGAAAGGATGGCGGCGATTTTTTGTTGTTCGGGGAGTGGGGGGTAGGGTCTCTGTACTCCTCGAATATCTTTCAAAGACAGGTGTTTAACCGTTGTTGCACCTGTTGAAGCATTAATCTCTTGGAGATCTATTTCAAGCGAGTGAAATAGAAAATCTGAATCAAACCCATTCCTTTCTATCGCCTTTATTTTACAAATTCGCTGGTTGAGCAGTGCATCTTTGATCTTCCATTTAACGATATTGAAGTCGCCATCCATGCCAATTAGAATATCGCCTTTAGTTACAACATAAAGATCTTCAAAATCACCGTCATAAAAAGTTTTGAGTTCTTGCTTAATGAGATCTCTGATACGAATCAGGCCCATTTTGCTTTGATTATCAGTAAAGTGTGCAGACTTAAAAGGGAAGCCTGATAGTACTTCAATATTCTTATCTAATGATTCAACTGACCACCCTTCAGGAATAGCATCACTCATAACCCAGCTCCTGCAAGAAGCCTTTCATTGTGTCTTCTGCTTCACTCACTTGAGCATCCAGTTCATGTAATGATACCTTGTACTTATCCCACCAGTGCTCTAACTGCTGAATGACTTCGGAACTGGCTTTATCACCGACAGCATTTTCTAAAACTTCACGGATCTGTTCTTTGTTTTCTATTTCGGCTTTGAATTCGTAATATTCTGGTGTTTCAACGTCACTGGAATTACTAGGTGCAAGTACGGCAGAAAGATCACAGCCTTTTAAAATCTCTTCTTGAATATATTCGTCTTCAATTTCACGCACAGGAATGCCGCCGTGCAAGATGGCGCGCACGTCGAATATTTCTGGTGGTGGGCTGGTATCGGCGTAACGGCGAATGTTTAGGTTGAAGTCGTTTTCTTCTATCTCGCTTATGTCGACCACTTTGGAATAGCGTTTGATCTCTGTGAAGTCTTCAAACACCTCAACAATTTTGGCTATGTCTTGCTCGCGTAATGTATTTTGGTTTTTGCCTTCTTCAAATTCTAATTCGCTGTTGATGAACAGCACTTTGCCTTTGCGGCTAGGGGCTTTGTTTTTATTGATGATTAACAAACACGCAGGAATACCGGTGCCATAAAACAATCCAGACGGTAAACCCACTACGGCTTCTAATAAATCGTCTTGCAACATGCCTTGGCGCACGGCTTTTTCGCTGGAGCCACGGAACAATACACCGTGGGGCATAACGATGCCGGCCATGCCTTCGGCGTTGGTTGAGGCGATCATGTGTTGTACGAAGGCTAAGTCGCCTGCGTCTTTGGGTGGTGTGCCATAAGGGAAGCGGCCATAGGCGTCGTTATCAGCTTCGTCTTTGCCCCATTTTTTTAATGAGAATGGCGGGTTGGCGATAACACGGTCGAAGGTCATGAGTTCGCCGTGTTGGGTGTGCTGGGGTTCGCGCAGGGTATCGCCTTTGCGAATGTCGGCGCTGAATACTCCGTGCAAGAACATGTTCATTTTACAGATGGCCCAAGTGTTTAGGTTCATCTCTTGGCCGAACAATGACAGGTTGGCGGCGTTCTCGTTATGTTGTGCTAGATAGTTGCGGGTTTGCACTAACATGCCGCCCGAACCTGAAGTGGGGTCATAGATACGCATGCCCGCGTGGGGTTTCAGTAAAGACACCAGTAGCTGCACCACTTCAGACGGGGTATAAAACTCGCCGCCTTTTTTGCCTGCGCTGTCGGCAAACATTTTGATTAGGTATTCGTAGGCGGTGCCTAATAGATCAGGGCGTTCAAAATCGCTGTTGCGTAATCTGTGCTGGCTGAAATGGCTTAGTAGGTCGCGCAGCTTTTTATCGCTGAGTTTGTTTTTGATATTGAAGTCGATGGTGACTAATACGCCTTCAAGTGACGAGTTGTGTTCTTCAATGGCCTCTGTTGCTTCATTTAGCTTAGAGCCGATGTCATGTTTTAAATCTTTTAAGTGATTCCAGCGGGCATCGGCCGGAATATAAAAGGTATCGTCGTATTCATCTTCGTCGTCGGCTAGGTCTTCTGCTTGGGCTTGGGTTTTGCCCTTGCTTACATAATGAGCAATAACCGCTTCACGGGATTCGTCAAAGGCGTCAGACAGGCGTTTTAAGAACATCATGCCGAAGATGTAATCTTTGAATTCAGATGCGTCCATGTTGCCGCGTAGGATATCGGCGGTTTCCCATAGGAAGTTTTCTAGTTGTTGCAGAGAGAGTTGTGTCATTGATATTCCGTTATGCGCTGCCGCCAATTAAGGTAATGTATATGAGCGGTCAATCGACCCTAGGGCTGGCTTAGGGTGGTGCTATGTTCATATTTATTGCTGGGTATAGTACCTGTGTACATAGATTCAGCCAAGGTTAGAGGCAGCGTATTTTGTTTGTAGATTTTGTGCGTAAATTGGCTGATTAATTATTGTCCATATTAGGCTTTTTAATTTTCTGAGAAATCAAAAATCGCACTTTTATTCAAAAGCTTGGTTATTCGCAGTTATGGGTAAGCTGTGATTGAGGTATGGCCTTGTTTAATAGGGCTGGGAGCTGATTGAACTGCGAATATACAGGTGTTTAGAAGTGCGAATGGTACTGCGAATTAACGATTCTCGAAACAACCCCATGGAGCATTTTTGCAAGTATTAAAAATTCGCACTTGGTCAATTTCCAGTGGGGTCTTGTGATATTTTAGGTTTTAGGGGCGGCAGTTGTACCACTGTGAGCTGGTTATTTGAGGGTTTGGCTGATGATAGCGATACCATCGGCAGGATCAATTTCTAGGGCATGACAGTACTCCACAAACTCCACTACGTCTATTTTGCGTCTGTCCTGCTCCATCTTGCCTATTACAGAGTGATGACGGCCCACAAGCTCACCTACCTCTCTTAATGACAGGCCTTTTTCTTCCCTTTTGGTTTTTAACCACGCGCGTAGGGCTGCGTATTCATTACTGTAAGTTGATGATCTCATTGTCTCGACTATAGAGACAAGTTATAGTGTCGCGAAAAGCGAGACATTTGTTTTGTTTTTTTGAATCTGCATAAACAACAATAAAGGAGTCATTATGACAAGCGCAGTTCAGGGCATATCAATTGATCAGTTAGAAGTATCTGATGCTTGGAAAAAGAAGTTTGAGCTTATGGAGGAGGCTGGCATCAAGCAGACGCCATATTTTGAAATGCTTAAAGGCGATCGATTCAAAGCCTTACCATTGAAATCTCGTCATGGAATTATGTTTAATTTTTGGGCGCTGATTTTTGGGGTTTTATATTATTTTGCAAAAGGCATGTGGAAAAAAGGCTCTGTGATACTGGGTGTCAGTATGCTTTTTAATGCTGTGCTCTCATTGGTAGCGTTTGCTATCGGGCAGGAACTTCCAAGTGTGCTGTATTGGATTTTTACAGCTGTATTTTGTGCCCAGTTTGCAAACGGAGATTATTATGCACTGAAGACACAGGGTGAGGCTATGTGGGCTGGTGTGCCAAAGTTTTTAGGTAATCCTGTGGTAGCTGTTTTATTTCCAGTGATTACATTTGTATTGGCGCTAAGTGTGGTGATGGCACAAGTTCAAGAGTCACAGAAGATTTATGTTGAGCCTTTAAGTTGTGATTCAATATCTGTGCACGATACTGTGAAGGAAATCGCCCGTGGTGAGGTAACAAAATCAATACCGGCGAATAGAGTTTCAGAATTTGAATACCAATTGAGTGCTGTCGCTCCACTAGCCAGTGGCGGTCAGGGTGAGTTTTCTTGTTCTGCACAGTTCTCTTTGGTTGCTGGCGGATCGACTTTAGGCGTGTTCCCAATAACCTTTAAGGTATCTCCACAGACTGATGGCCAGTTTTATGTGAATGTATTTGGCTTATAAGCTAGTATGAGTTTTGGTATTGAGGTCTGGAAAATCAGCTCGTCAGAACGCCTCGCAAGAGGTCGCATGAGGGGAATTGCTAGCTTGTTTTAGCCGCTGCTGTCCCTCCAATACCAAGTTTTTTGTTCTCCGCTACTTTTAGGTGGGGCACTACTGTTTTATGGCACCTGCAGTTATGCAAAGAATCAACCGCGTCAACCTCTTGTAGGAATGACTGTAATAGGAGCTGTTGTCCCTCCTGCAGGTGTCATAATTGTTACAGCATTTGTACTGTTAAATTACCTAATATGTACAAATAGAATAGATTGGATATCGGGCTTCCGTTCCGTGGTGCCCACCCATTCTAAGGGATGTTTAGCTGGCTTTTAAAATCCTGCTTTCATTTCGAGTACTCATTTTTATTTGGCTGGCGCCAAAGTTTCTTGCTCCTATCGGCTGTAGGTCTTTTGTGTGTATCTTGGCAAGGTAGGAACAGTGATGAAAAGCATCTGTGAATTTTTCATCGACACTATTGGTTAAGAAGTGGTGGTTGTTTCTTCTTGGGTGAGGGTGGCCCATCTTCTTCCATTCTTGAGTCAGTATGTTGGTGATTACCATAGGGTGATTCACCTTGTTACCATCCAAAAGAAACACAAGGTGGTAGTGATGACCACCACTTTCACTCGCTTCTCTAGCCCATATATGACCAATGCGCTGCAGTTTGTAATACTTGGTAATTAATCGTTTAGATCGCTTGATCAGGCCGCTGAAATCACCTTCAGACCAATGGATTGGATTGACATGAAAGTCAGTTCTTAGAACGAGGACTTTACAGTGGTGGCTGAACATAGCATTAAACTGGTTATGGATTGTTCTTAGAGTTGGAAGGTAACTTCCCCAATCTGCTCTGTTCTGAATTGGTAATACAAATCCGTCAAAGTTGACCGTTGAGTTGTAAGTGATTTCACTATGCTTTCTTGCTCTGCGTTTATCTAGTGTCTCGATTGTATTCATTTGTTCAGGCTCTCTTTGTTCTGTGTTTGAGTGGTTGTTTTGGCTTCTTTACAAGGAATCGAGTTTTCATTGTGAAGGTGTAGTGCGAGTTCTAATTGGGCTTCATTGAAAGACTTTTGTTTGTTCTTCTGATTATTCACTTCATTACCTCTACTAATATTAATAACCGACTGCTTGGCGATGCGCTTCAGTGCTTAAAGGCCCTGTAGTACAGGGCTTGGTACGTTTTTCACTGATTTAAAATTTGGGAAAGTTATTGTTTAAGCGGCTTTTTCACGAGTCATCTTGGTCGCGAGCCATTCATGTACCTCAAGAAAACTCCAGCGAGAGCATCTTGACGACGCGGATTCAGAGAGATCGTAGGGTTTTGGAAAGCGATCGAGTTTCGCCAGTGCGTAAATTTGGGATTTGCTAATCCCTGTAATCAACATCACCTCTTTGATGTTGATGAAGCGATCAAATTGTTTGCTTGTGTCCATGTGTGAACCCCTTGATAGCATTGGATTTAGTTGGTTTTCTGTAAACCGGTGTGGATTATTCAGGATTATTTTTTACGTTTTTGAACACTTAAATGTGTGTTTTAATTTATGTCTTCGAAAATCTAGGAGCTGTGGTAGATCCACGTATATTTTGATGTGTTTTTTATAGGATTGGTTGGTGAGATATAAAGATTTAGAAATGTTGGATTTTGTCAGGCTCGCTTCGAAAGAGGCTGTCTCGTTTATCCAAAATGAGGCCGGAGTTTCAGAGTCGAGGGCGCAAGCATGGATTAAGAAATACTGGGATCATGTGAGAAGGCCGGACACGTTGAGAAAGCTGGCTAATGAGAAGAATGATTTAAAGATTAAGCAGAGGGAATATAAGGCACTGTTAAGAAGTCGAGAGATGCTTAAAGACTTACTGCTGGATGGGTGCCAGAACAACAGAGCAAAAAGAAAAGAGTTGGCTAAGAAAGCTGTGAATTCTTATGGCTACCCTATCTCTAGGGCGTGTGAAGAGCTGAATATCAGTGAGGGGTATTATCGATCGAATACTGAGAAGTAGTGTAAGCAAATATAAAAGTGTAACTATAGGTGTAACTTATTGGTTTGGGTAGTCTGTGGGGCTTTATCTGCGGGGTAGTAGTACTAATGCATCATAGGTGTGTGTTCAGACTTCTCACCCTTAGATTTACTAGAAGCCTTGCTGGCTGGGGCTTTAGGGGCAGTTTCAACGGCCATAATACTGCTCGTATTTTTACAGATGGATAACAATTTGAGCAGGGATTGTACGGGATTATTGGGGGTGGGGTAAGGCTTGAAATGATGGGGGTTCTGTGGTGTTGGTTTGGGAATGCATCTATATTAGTCATCTATGTGTTCCAAGATGGAGGTGTAAGGAGTTCTAATTTACGGTCTATAAAATTGTAATTATGATGAGTGTCCTTTTAGTTGTTATTATAATAATTTA
>CAJXIT010000174.1 GCA_913054055.1 uncultured Thalassolituus sp. | reverse complement strand
AAGCCTCCAGCGTGGTGATTTTCATTTCATGATTTTGTATTGAGATTGATATTTGGCTACGATCATATTCAGCAGTTATGTGGTGATTGCTGGCATCGCCACGATGAATGATTGGGCGGTATACGGTTTGGTTGTTCTTTAATACATATTGGGTTTGGTTGGTCCAAATAGATGCTTGATCTAAATCGCTGCTATCCATAACGCTTAACAGTTTTTCACTGTTGAGTTTTCCCCAGCCGCTGTACTGATCAAACCCACTACTAAATAAATCCGTTGTGATGGTTTGATTTTTTAAAAGAGCATTGGCTTTATAGGCGTCGAGCCCCGGCAAATGGCCGCGAACGATGGCCAGTAGGGCAGAAACATGAGCCGTTGCCATTGAGGTGCCTGATAAGCGTTTGAATGATGGTTGACGGTTATCCAATTGATAATGATTAGATTGAGTTTGCAATGACCCCATGGCGGATAAACTATTTACGCCGCCACTGCACTGAGAATCAAGGCATGAGCCACCGGGCGCGATCACATCAAGAAACGCCCCGTAATTTGAATAGGGCGCAAGGTTGCCATAGGCGTCCGACGCACCGACTGCAATTACGTGTTTATAGGCGGCGGGAAAGTTCACTTGGTTTTGTCCTTGATTGCCAGCAGCGGCAACGATTATGGCCCCACTTTCTATTACTTCATTAATGGTGGTTTGTTCGGCAACGCTAAATTGATCGCCGCCTAAGCTTAAGTTAATAATGTCGGCAGGGGTGTCTGGTAGCTGTTGGCTGTCGTTTGTTAATCCTGCAGCGTATCTGAGCGCTTGAATTAAGTCGTAACTGGTGCCGCCATTCATGCCTAAAACACGCACAGGCATGATGTGCGCGCCCCAGGCAATGCCTGTCATTGATGCCTCGTTTTCATTGGCCTGAGGTTGAGCAGCGATGATGCCTGTGACATGCGTGCCGTGATAACTAAGGGTTTGATCCCCTGGATCGGTTGGGTTGCTATCCCAGCCGTCACTGTCGCCACTGTTAATGGGATCGCTGACAAAGTCATAGGCACTGTGATGTTGTAATCCGGACAAATTTTGGTGTTGAAAATACAATCCTGTATCTAACACCGCAATGGTGGTGTTTTCCCCTGGTTTGAATCCTCGTATTTTTAATGGCTGCCAAAGTTGTTGGATGTTTTGTTGCTCAAGAGGCCATTGCCAAGCAGCAAACTCTTGGCTGTTATCAAAGCTGTGACGATAATAATTTAAACTGACGGATTTTATAGAAGGGTGTTGAGCTAATTGTCTTCTGGCTTGGGGTAAGTTGCTGGCACTGGAACTTAGATTTAAGTGTGTGATTCTTGGGTCTGAAATATCCACCAGCTCTACATTTTGAGTGTTGTGCCATTGCACAATCAATTTGCCTGGTTGATAGTTTTTAGCTTGCTGCTCTTTTTCTGGTTCAATGCGAATTAAATACTGTGCTTTTTGTTCACTTTCATTGAGATGAATTTTTAGTTGATATTGGCCTTGAGTGGTTAAGTAGCTTGGAACTTTGAATTCACTTGTGACGATGGATTCAGTGACAAGGCTGTTTGTGGCATCAATCAATTGAATGTTAACGCTGCCTTTTATTATCTCGATTTCAATGGTGTCGCCATAGTTCAAATTCGCGCTGTACCAATCTAATAAATCTCCGCTATCGCATAAACGACCCGCTTGGCAGGCATTCTTTTTAAGCACAATGCCGCTTAATACTACCGGGCTGTGAATGGTTTGTGGGGTTTGATTGTTTTCACTAAATGCTTGATTTGGGTCGTTATGATCGCTATCTATACTGATGTTGATGGTAGGTTTGATCGAAAGATTTTGGTTGATACCATCAAGTCGAATGTCTAGAAGCTGTTCGTAGTCATCACCTTTGTATTGATAACTAACTTTGCCTTTGTATTCACCTGGGCTTAAGTATTGATGGCGAGTGTTGTTTCCAGTGCCTTGGTAGCCGTCACCAAAATCCCATTCTATGTTTTCAGCAAGCCCTTGTGCTAAGCGCACTTGAAATTGAGCGGATAGATTCTGCGAGTAGTGAATTTGAATGTCGGCGCTATCATCTTGTGTGGGAAGGTTGGTGTCCACACAGGCGATAAGCAGTGCACTAAAGAATAGGCTGTAAATGCGAAGGGCTTTCATACAAATCAATTGAATGCCGAGTAAAATCCATTTATTTAAAGTGTAATGGGCGGCGCTGGAAATGCCTTAAAATGTCTAGACTGTATTGCTTTTGATGTGAGGCGTTTTATAACCAATTAAGCGTTTTTCCATTGGGAGCTTATGCGGTTTGTGTGACTTTGAACGCAGAGGGCGGAAAGTGGTTGGCGGGTGGTTAGTGCCATTTTTTCAATGTGGACTCTAATACACCTATGGTGATGGGTTTGGATAAAAAATCATTCATGCCAGCTGCTTCGCATTCGGTTTGCTCTTTATCTGTGGCACCTGCGGTTAGAGCAATGATGGGGAGAGCTTTCCATTGAGGGCTTTTACGAATATCCCTTGTGGCTTCTAGGCCATCAAGAACGGGCATTTGGCAGTCCATTAATACGATGTCATATTGGTTGTGGTTAAGGGCGTTGATGGCTTCTTGGCCATTTTCAAAAATATCAAATGCATAGCCCAATTTTTTGAGCATAGCTCGGATCACAACCTGATTGGTTTTGTTGTCTTCAGCGACTAAAACTCGGATATCAGACGAGGGTCTATTGGTCGTTAGGTGTTCTATTTCAGATTCTTGTGGTTTGCTACCCTTGCCCATGTCAATGGTGAAAATAAAACTGGAACCCTGACCTTGCTGGCTTTCCACATGAATTTCACCATTCATGAGTTCGACTAAACGTTTACTGATTTGCAGTCCTAACCCCGTGCCACCGTATTTACGAGTAGTGGATGAATCCACTTGAGTAAAAGCTTGAAACAGCACTTTTTGCTTATCATCTGGAATGCCAATGCCTGTATCCGTTACATTAAACTCGATGCGTAAATCCGGCTGGGATTGCACGGCTTTGACATGCACATATACACCGCCAGTTGATGTGAACTTTAAGCTGTTGCCAATAAGATTTAATAGAATTTGCTTTAAGCGTAGGGGGTCGCCTTTGATGTATTCGGGCAGCTCTGGATCAAGGGTAAATTTAAACTCTAGTTGTTTTTCTGTTAGTTGAGCGATGAATAAGTCGTTTAAGGATTGCCCAAGTTCTTTTAAGCAGAAATCGGTATTTTCTAGTTCCAGTTTACCGGCTTCAATTTTTGAAAAGTCTAAAATGTCGTTAATGATGGCAAGCAATGCTTCGCCAGAATTACGAATGGTTTTTAAGTATTGGCTTTGACTATCATCCAGTTGTGATTGTGACAGCAAGTCAGCAATGCCTATGATGCCATTTAGCGGGGTACGTATCTCATGACTCATGTGAGCTAAAAACTGGGACTTAGCTTCTGATGCCGCTGCCGCTGCTTCAGACTCTTGTTCAGCCTGCATAATTTGCTTTTGTAAATCCACTGCATGGCGAATGTCTCGGTATGAACGCAGGGCATTCAATAGGGCCATTCTAAGTTTGTGTGCGGTTAATTCAGTTTTGCTTAGGTAATCGTTAACGTCGTAATCGCGAAATACCGACTCCTCAGGAGCTGCACCAGGTTGACCGGTTCGAACAATCAGTCTGATTTCATTGTTGTTGGAGTCGTTACGGATGTGGTTTACAAGGTCTAAGCCAGCATGGTCTGTTTCCATGACAACATCGACCAAGGCAACCGCCACATTGCTATGTTTGTTTAAATATTCTATGGCTTCTTGTCCGCTCATGGCACTGGCAAGTCGGATGGGCGAGTCTTCAAAACTGAAGCCGCGCAATACCATTTTGGTTAGCTGATGAACGTATTCGTCATCATCCACTACCAGTACTAGGTATTCTTTCCCATCGGCTCTATCGGGTAATTCGATAGAAGAGTCATCGTCAGGCTCGTCGCCGAACAACAACTCACTTCCTGAGCTCATTCACGCTTTCCTTCGGTCGGTTTTAGTCGCCATTATTGCAGTATAGCTGTGCAGGGGAGTTGGCTTTGGCTTGCTATATAATCCTTTGCTATTAAAGTTAGATTTACTATACCTGCAATCTATATACGAAAAAGCCCCCGTGGTGAGCGGGGGCTTTATGCTGAGAAAGCGGATGATTATTTCTCTTTCTCTTTCTCTTTCTCTTTTTCTTTGTTCTTTTCTTCGTGTTCTTCTTCACTGCCAATCTCAGCAATGTCTCGTAAGCGTTCAAGCACTTTATAGTTGATGCTGCCGCGAGGAAATTTGCCGCGCTTGCTGATTTTGCCAGCTTTTTTGTCCATCATAATTTCTAGGGCTTGGTCCACACTGCTGATGCCGTATATGTGAAATTTACCTTCGATAACAGCGTCAATGACTTCTTTTTTCAATACAAGATGTTTGACGTTGGCAGCGGGTATTAACACCCCTTGCTGGTTGTTTAAGCCGCGGGCTTTACAGATGGCAAAGAAGCCTTCAATTTTTTCATTGATACCGCCAACCGCTTGTACTTCACCATATTGGTTAATCGAGCCTGTAACCGCCAAACTTTGATGAATAGGGGTGTGACTTAACGCACTGATTAATGCACAAGCTTCTGCCAAAGATGCGCTGTCGCCATCTATGTAGCCATAGCTTTGTTCCATGGCGATAGAGGCCGACACTTCTAACGGGAACTCTTGTGCGTAGGTATGGCCAAGGTAACCGGTTAAAATCATTACGCCTTTGGTATGAATATTTTGGCCAAGGTTTGCTTCACGCTCAATGTCCACAATGCCGCGGCCGCCAGGGTAAACCGTTGCAGTTATGCGTGCAGGGGCGCCAAATGATGCATCACCAATGGACAGCACAGTAAGGCCATTAATTTTACCAATGGCTTCACCGCAGGTATCAATTAGGATGGTGCCATCTAAAATGTCATCTAAAATTTCTTTTTGAATTCGACCACTACGTTGTTCTTTTGCGTCCAATGCGCGACTTACATGAATATCAGTGATTAATTCGTCTTGGGCCATTTTTCTTACAAATTCAGCTTCGGCTAAGAGTTCAAATAAGTCCCCAATGCGGGCACTTAATTGACGCTGGTCCTCTGCAAGGCGGGCGCTTTGTTCGATTAATCGAATGATGCCGCTGCGAGTAATGGCTGCGTATTCTTTTTCAACACAACGGCTGTGCAGTAAACGTGAAAAAGAATCGATGTGTTCTTGGCTGCAATCTAGGTGATTATCAAAATCCACTAAAACACGGAACATATCATTAAAGTCATCATCTAGGTCTTGCAGTAAATAATACGTACTGCGAGAACCAATCAATACGATTTTCACATCCAGGGGTAGCCACTCAGGAATTAGGGTTGTGGTACTGACCAAGCCCATTTCGCTGTAAGGGCTTTCAATTTTTAATTGTCGTGACGACAGAGCTCGTTTTAAAGCGTCCCATACAAATGGTTCGTGTAACAGTTTTTCTGCATCCACAATTAAATAGCCGCCATTGGCACGGTGTAGAGCGCCAGGGCAAATTTTTCGGTAATGGGTAACGAGCGCACCTTGTTCGCTGGTGTATTCAATGCGGCCGAATAAGTTTGCGTAATTTGGGTGGGCTTCATAAATCACGGGGGCGCCTGAATCGCTGTGGCGACTTACTAATAAATTTGGAAGATAGGTCTCTTCTAAAAATAAACGCTTAGCGCTTTCTTCTCGACTCTCTAAAATACGGTCGTCGGTCAACTCTGCAATAACCGTTTTATGTAGGTTTTGTTTGAGCTTATCTAAATAATCCAAAACCCCTTGAACATCTTTGTAGCGTTCTTCTAATGGTTTGATTAGTGGGATGACCGATTCATCAATGGTGTTTTTATTTAACTTTTTAAGGGCTTCGGTGGTTTCACGTTTCCATTGAGGAAGGGGGATTAAACCTTCATTCAATTGACCTTCTAATGCGTGCACATTGTTATGGAAGTCGTCACGTTGCTGTTCATCTAATAATGCAAACTCAGTTTCTTCCATGGTTTTACCGTCTTTCATCGGCAAGAAAGAAATGGAAGCTGTATCGCGATACATGGCAATTTGCACTTTAAGTGCTGACTGCTCAATGCGATCAATGACTTTGTCGTATTTTAAATTGAAGTCACGGTCAATCAGGCTTTTTTTCTGCTGATAGGTTGGGTGCTCAAATGCAGCAGGGAAGGTGGCCAGTAAATTATCGATTAACGTTTCTAAATCTTTTTTAAGCGTATGGCCTTGGCCTGCGGCTAATTCTAATTTTAATGGCTCACGGTTGTTATCAAAGTTGTTTACATAGGCCCAGTCACTTGGGCTGGCTTGGCGCTTGGCCTCACTTTTTAAATACTCGGTAATGTAAGAGCTTCGGCCGGTGCCCGAGTCACCCATTACATAAACATTGTAGCCAGGGCGGTCCATAGCCACGCCAAATTGAATGGCGCTTACGGCACGCTCTTGGCCCAGTACTCCGTTATAGGGAGTCAGCTCGCGACTGGTTTCGATGGGTAAGTAGGAATCGGGTATTTGTATTGATAACTGATCAGGTGTCAGAGACGGGTGTATCGCTTTACTCATTAAAGAAAAAACTCCTGTTAGATGCTGCAAACCTTATGGTGAAAAAGCTTTGTGAGCAAGAGAATTCATAGGTTTTCACTAATTAATAGACAAGATAGGACGATTTTTAATTAACCCCATATTTTTATTTGACTAATTAACGATGACAGGTCATAGTTAATGGTATGTTAGACACAATATAGAAAGGAGGCCCCATGGGCGTGCAGTTAGAAGATCGCACTACGATCGATATGTTCACCGAGAGACAAAAAGGTCGGCCACGATCTAACCCTTACCCTCGTGAGGTGCAGTTAAGGATTAATAAGCGTGTCCAGCGTGCCCGTGATAAAAACAAGGGTATGCGCCGAATGGAGGTAAAAATGCCTCAGGACTTGGTGGAAAAATTAGATTTATACGCACAGCAGCATGACTGTACTCGTACCGAAGTGGTGGAGTTGAGTATCAGTGAGTGGTTTGCTTTGCGTGAAATGAATGCTGAAAGCCAGCAGGAAGAGAATAACCAAGAAGGTTAGTTGTACTGTGCAGTGTCTCCTACACAGCCCGCATCATCAAAGATGGCCTTCTTTGATGATGCTTTTTCTCGT
>CAJXIT010000173.1 GCA_913054055.1 uncultured Thalassolituus sp. | reverse complement strand
GCCACGTGACTGGAGTTCAGACGTGTGCTCTTCCGATCTGGCAAATACTCTTACTGAGCTTATCCGCACAGATCAGAACGGCATTCGCATTATTGAAAGCGATCAAATAGAAGAAATAGCGGCTCGATATAAACAGCCTGAAAACTGACCTAGCAATTCTGGCAAGCCCCAGTTAAAACAGGTCGAGACTGCCCCCTCCTGCTTCATCCTGTTCATCTGATACTGGCTTAGGCTGGGATTTCGGTTTAACCGGCAAAGGTGGCGGCTCTATGCCTTGAGCAATCATGGTGTCGCGCTCTTTTTTCAAAGCCAAAACCGCTTCAAGCTTTTCTTTGCGTAAATCACACAATTCAATCACCCGCATTTTTTCTGCTGGCATAAAGTCATTCCACTTTTGACGCTCGGTTCTGGAGCGCAAGCATCCCATACAATAGCCTTTAGCATTGCTTTGACAAACACCAATACAGGGATTAGGAACAGGAAATAACTCGGATTGTTGCATAAACAGCCAATATCATAATGAAAAGCCAGTCTAACCTAGGCTCATAGGCAGGCCAACCCCTTATCACTCCTACTTATAACCATTATTTACTCATGTTTTTCATGAATATTTCGTGTAGAATCTGCCGCACTTTTTTAGGCTATGCTTGAATTTCATTAATTTAACGCATACGCAGCATTACTTAGTTATTAAACACATCCGAGCCAATTCATATTCGGACATTACCTGAGGCATAACATGACTGAACGCATCCAAGCTGGCGCTCTACAAGTAGCAAAAGAGCTTTACGATTTCGTTAATGAAAAAGCAATTCCAGGAACAGGCGTTGACCAAGAGAAATTCTGGGCAGACTTCAGCGCAATTGCTAACGAACTGGCCCCTAAAAACAAGGCGCTACTAGCTAAGCGTGATGATCTACAAGCCAAAATTGACGCTTACCACACAGAACGCAAGGGCCAAGCTCTTAACTTCCCTGAATACAAAGCTTTCTTACAAGAAATTGGCTACCTAGTACCTCAGGGCCCTGACTTCTCTGCAACCACTGAAAACGTCGAACCAGAAATCGCTGAAATGGCTGGCCCACAGCTTGTAGTACCAGTAATGAATGCTCGTTTCGCGCTTAACGCGTCTAACGCTCGCTGGGGTTCTTTGTACGATGCGGCTTACGGCACAAAAGTTATCTCTGAAGAAGGCGGCGCTGAAAAAGGCAAAGGCGGTTACAACAAAGTACGCGGTGACAAGGTTATCGCATACGCCCGTGACGTACTTAACACAGCTGCTCCACTTGCTACTGGTTCTCACGTTGGTACAACTAACTATGCTATCGAAGCTGGAAAATTAGTTGTCACTTTAGAAGACGGTTCTAAAACGGGTCTTAAAGATGAAGCGAAACTGGTTGGTTACACTGGTGACGTTGCAACCCCTACTTCTATCCTACTTAAGAACAACGGCCTTCACTTAGAAATCCAAATCGATGCAACTAGCCCAATCGGTCAAACTGACGCTGCTGGCATTAAAGACTTGGTTCTAGAAAGCGCCCTAACCACCATCATGGACTGCGAAGATTCTGTAGCCTGTGTTGATGCGGCTGATAAAGTTGTGACTTACGGCAACTGGTTAGGCCTTATGAAAGGCGACCTTGCTGAAGAAGTTAACAAAGGTGGCAAAACTTTCACTCGTACAATGAACGCTGACCGTGAATTCAACGGCCTAGACGGCAAATCTTTCTCTTTGAAAGGCCGCTCTATGCTGTTCATCCGTAACGTTGGCCACTTGATGACTAACCCTGCGATTCTTTTAGAAGATGGTTCTGAAATCCCTGAAGGCATCATGGACGGCGTTGTTTCTGCAATGATCGCAATCCACGACCTTAAAGGTAACAGCCCATTCAAGAACTCTACAACGGGTTCTATCAACATCGTTAAACCTAAGATGCACGGCCCTGAAGAAGTCGCTTTCACTACTGAGCTTTTCGGTCGCATCGAAGACGCACTTGAGCTTCCACGCAACACTATGAAAGTGGGCATCATGGATGAAGAGCGTCGTACTACGGTTAACCTTAAAGAATGTATCCGTGCTGCTTCTGAGCGTGTTGTATTCATTAACACTGGTTTCTTAGACCGTACTGGTGATGAGCTACACACTTCAATGCTAGCTGGCCCGTTTGTTCCTAAGTCCATCATGAAGCAACAAACTTGGATCGGTGCTTACGAAGATTGGAACGTAGATACGGGTCTTGAGACCGGTCTACAAGGTCGCGCTCAAATCGGTAAAGGCATGTGGCCTATCCCGGATGAAATGGGCATGATGATGGAACAAAAAATCGGACACCCTAAAGCCGGTGCAAACACTGCTTGGACTCCATCCCCTACTGCTGCAACACTTCACGCTATCCACTACCACATGGTTGACGTATTTGAAGTTCAAAACGGTCTTAAGACTCGTGAGCACGCAAACGTAGATGACATCCTAACAGTACCGTTAATGGATCAAGCGGCTATCGATGCGCTAACTCCAGAGCAAATCCAACACGAACTAGACAACAACAACCAAGGTATCCTAGGTTACGTTGTTCGCTGGGTAGACGCTGGTATCGGTTGCTCTAAAGTACCTGACATCAATAACGTTGGCCTAATGGAAGACCGCGCAACACTGCGTATCTCTTCTCAGCACGTTGCTAACTGGTTAGAGCACGGCATCTGCACTAAAGAGCAAGTTGAAGAAAGCTTGAAGCGCATGGCTGCTATCGTAGATGGTCAGAACGCTAATGACCCTCACTACATCAACATGGCGCCAAACTTCAACACAATCGCTTTTGAAGCGGCTTCTGACCTTATCTTCAAAGGTAAAGAGCAGCCAAGCGGTTACACAGAGCCTCTACTTCACGGCTACCGTTTGAAGTTCAAAGAAGTTCACGGAATTAAGTAATTATTACTAGCTACCCATAAAATGTGGCTTCACACTTTTATGGGTAGCGCCTGAAGTTCAAAGATGTTCACGGCATTAAGTAATCAACTGATTATTTAAACCCATAAAAAACCCGGCTTTTGCTGGGTTTTTTCGTTTTTGGAGCATTAAATGAAAGATGAAAGATGAAAGATGAGAGATGGGGTTTTTAGCCTACCCCCTAACCCAGCAACTGCTTACGATAATCCCTTGGCCCCATGTCAAACCAGCGCTGACAACTTCTGGAAAAAGCTGATTGTTCGGCATACCCTAAAATCCGAGCGATTTGACCCAGCTTAATGTTCTTTTCCTTAAGATACATTTCTGCAAGCTCTTTCATCACCCGATCTTTGATGCGCCTAAAGCTCAGCCCATCAACTTCAAGTAATCGATGCAACTGACGAACCTCCATATTTAATGCACTGGCCATTGACTCGTTATCGCACTGATCAGCCATTAATAAAGGCTTAATCAAAGCCGCCACCCGCTCTGGCAGGGTCGCCTTTTTAGGCAAAAAATGAGCCTCCAAATAACTGTAAGCCATCCCACCCAGCTCAGACTGCTCTGACAATAACGGCAGGTTTAAATCAGAGGTTTTCATCTCATAGGCACTCATACCTTGATTAAATTCAATATCACAAGGGAATGACTTTCGATAAACGCGAGATGAATTCACGGGTGAATGAGGCATCATAAGCTTAAGGGGCTTAGAGCGCCCGCCACTTAACATATGAATAATCTTCGCGCTTAATGCCATATTTAATTCAACAACCTGAACACAGTCAGGCATTGGATCAAGCCGTATATCCAGCCCTAAGATTAAAGACTGCCCTCCGGGCAGCATGCTTACACTCAGTGACAGTGCCGGCGTATAAACATGTAAATAATTAGACACGCGCTCTAAGGCCTGCGCCAAGACATCACTTTGCTGAGCAGCAAGGGCTATTGGCCCAAGCACACTAAAGTCCTGTAACTGGGCGCACCGTATGCCAAAGTCAGGGCAATTAAGATTGCGGGCAGTCTCCTCAATCAAGGACACAAATGAACGATATGGAAACATGTAACCTTCAGTTTCAATAGCTCCACGACTTAAATCATATCCTTCTAAAAGGGACTCATAATCACCACCTAATGAATCCACCAATTGACAATAACCCGTTAACGACTCACTTCTCACTAAATCCGTCACACATCACCAAACTCAATACAAAGTCGTAAAATGATAAATTTATGTCCAAAAATGGCAAGTTTTATATTTAACAGATAGGCAAAATTATTCTTAAATATCATCGATGCGGAAAATAAAAATGACAAAACAAGCATATGACTACGTAATTGTTGGCGCTGGCAGTGCAGGCTGCGTTCTTGCTAATCGATTAACAGAAGACCCCAGTGTTTCCGTATGCCTCCTTGAAGCGGGTAAAAAAGACAACTCCGTTTTCATTCACGCCCCTGTTGGCGTAGCTGCTACCGTTCCCTATGGATTTTTCAGCTGGCACTACGATACCGTGCCACAAAAAGGATTAAATGGCCGCCTTGGCATGCAACCAAGAGGTAAGGTACTCGGAGGCTCAAGCTCCATTAATGCCATGATGTATATACGTGGCGCACAATGGGACTACAACAACTGGGAGGCCCAGGGAAATGACGGCTGGGGATATCAAGATGTCCTACCCTACTTTAAAAAGGCTGAACATAATGAAACCATTAACGATGAATTCCACGGTCAAGGCGGAGCGCTAAATGTATGCGAGCTTCGCGACCCTAGCAAGTACAACGATTATTTCCTAGATGCCTGTGAATTAAATGGCATTCCACGTATGCCAGATCTTAACGGAGCAACCCAGGATGGATGCCGTTTAAACCAAGTAACACACAAAGGGGGTGAGCGCTGCAGCACAGCTAAAGGCTACATAACGCCCAACCTTAACCGTCCCAACCTCACCATTATAACTGAAGCCCATGTTGCAAAAGTTGAAATAGAAAATGACACTGCCACAGGGGTAACTTTCTTCCAAGGCAAAAATCTAGTCACAGTAAATGCTAGCAAAGAAGTCATTATGAGCGCTGGCGCTTACGGCACCCCACAGATTCTTCAGCTATCAGGCGTTGGCCCCAAAGACGAATTAAGCAAACATGGCATCAAAGTCAAAAAGGACATACCCGGTGTAGGCAGCAACCTGCAAGACCACATATCTGTCGTTCCGCTTTATAAAACCAAGCCATTCACTTCAAGCAAAGGGACATTTGGTTATTCAATTGGCGGCGGCATCGATTTAATCAAGGGCATCTTTCACTGGGCCAGTAAGCGTCGCGGCATCATCACCAGCAACTTCGCCGAATCGGCAGGCTTTTATCGCACTGACGACCAAGTGCCCGCCCCAGATATAGAAATTACTTTTATTACAGGCATTGTTGATGACCACACACGTAAATTTCATTTAGGTCACGGGTACTGCGCCCACGCAACTCTCATGCGACCTAAAAGCCGTGGATCTTTGCGCTTAGCAAATTCAGACCCCAAGGCAGATCCATTAATCGACCCTAATTACCTAGATGACGAAGATGACATGAATCGCCTAGTAAAAGGCCTGCAAAAAACCATCGACATTTTAGAATCACAGCCTTTTGACAAAGTTAAAGGTCGAACTATCTACCCTGTTGACCGAAATAATGTAGAAGAGCTGAAAGAGTACATACGCAACCACTCCGATACAGAGTACCATCCAGTAGGCACCTGTAAAATGGGGCCTGACAGTGACTCCATGGCCGTTGTTGATAGTCAATTGAGGTTCAAAGGCATTAACAACTTAAGAGTAGTTGACGCTTCAATCATGCCAACACTGGTCACAGGCAACACCAACGCCCCAACCATCATGATTGCCGAAAAAGCCGCTGACATGATTAAAGCAGGCTAATTTTTCAATCAAACATAAAAAAACCTGCAATAGCAGGTTTTTTATGTCCACATTATCTCTAGCTAAATACTCTTTGCCGCTCGATAAACCAGATAATGCAAATCGTGAGACTGCCATTTTAGCTTGTTATAAAGCTTTCTAACGATATTACGTTGCCAGCTATCTCTTCTTTCAAAGAAACTGGGTGTCACCCCTAGTGCGGCCAACTCTGCTAAATACAACTCAACCACCAACCTAGAATCACACATAACCTCATCGCCGAACTGTGCCGCCATAGCTTGTAGGTGATCAGCTGGTACACTTGATCGGATTTGATCGATAGCGCCAGAACCCAACTTATCTAGATAGGCAGGAACAGCCATCAAGCCTATGGCCCCGTATATAAAAACATCTATGGCCTGCTTTTCGTTTTGAATGCAATTTGCCAGCAAATACAATGTGCCATTTTTAACTTGTGCCACAGAATCTTCCTGCATACCCGATTCTGCACATGGCAAAACGTTCGCTTTAATCCCTGTCTTAAATTCAACAGGTGCAATCCAGCGCTTCACGGTTTCAATGAAACCTGCACTCGCCTTAGGCAGAACAGGCTGATCATTTGCAGCACACATCTGATGCTGTTCAATCAACGCCTTCTTAATGGATTCAATACTGATTAAATCCACAGCATTTATACTTTCTGGTAATGCGACAGTCATACCCGACCCCCAGCTAATACTTTATTACTAGTTATTCTGCACAACCAAGTCATGAGTACAAACGCAACTTCCCAATATGTGAAGAGCATCAAACAGGCTTTGCCAACCACACCTGATATCGGCCTAAAACAGACCCAGCCAGCCCCCTGCCAACCTTACCCACCAAGCTGAAAAACTGTCTATGCTTAACTTAGTCGGAGAGTATATGTCACTTAAAACACTGGTATTCATTTCAGCCATCCTCTATACCCTGTTCATTGGAGGGGGTCTGCTTGGGTATCGCCTGCTGATTGTGTATCCAGCCTTAAAACAAGCAACCAGCGAACTTCACAAGCAAGATATTGAGGCTGTATACGGTGCATACCAGGAGGGATTTACTAATTTACTTCAATTCAATAACGATTGGGCTAAGTGGGATGACGCAAATGAATACGCTCTAAATGGAAGCACGCCCTTCATAGAAAGCAACTTAGTCGGCTCATTTTTAGACTCTGGAATAGATGCTGTAATTGTGACAACTCGTAACGGCAACATTCGTTACGCTGGATTCAAAAGCGGTGAAAAATTTTCCAAGATCAGCAAGGGCAACCCGATATTCAAGGAATTTAATCTGCAAGATTTAATAGTCAACGATCTACAAATTGGGTTTATAAAGTTTAATGGCCAACAATC